>JALZOM010000201.1 GCA_030913945.1 Actinomycetota bacterium | reverse complement strand
CCCGGAGCGCCACTGGCGGCTCCTGGAGCCACGCACCCGCCGTGCGGGGTTCCTGGAGGAGGTCGTTCGGTCCCTGGGCCTGGCCTGCGAGGTGCTCCAACTGACCGCCGAGGCGGCGGCCGAAGATGACCGGCTCCGGAGGGCCCACGTGTTTGCCACCGCCCGGGCCCTCGCCCCGCCCCCTGCGGCTGCCCGGCTGATCGAGCCGCTGGTGCACCCGGACGGGCTCGGCGCGATATTCGTGGGCCCCGACGCCGAACTTCCCGCGAGAGCCGCTTTATGGACCACCGGGGTTGCTATCATCCGAACAGAGTCCCCCGAACAGGGAATATCTGGATGATAACCACCACGAAGAGTGCTCCCGGAGCCGATTCCTGGAAACTTCTGGAACAACGGCCTCTCCCTTCGGACCGCGCCCGCATCATCTCGATCTCGAACCAGAAGGGCGGCGTGGCCAAGACGACTACCGCCATCAACCTGGGCGCCGCTTTAGCGCTCGAGGGCCTGCGGGTGCTCGTTGTGGATGTGGATTCGCAGGCCAATGCCACGACCGGTCTCGGCCTCGACCACCGGTCGCTCGAACGGTCGACCTACGATCTGCTCATCGAAGGCACGCCTCTGAGCGAGATTGCCGTGCCGACCTCGGTCGATGGGTTGCACTGCGCGCCGGCCTCACTCGACCTCGCTGGCGCCGAGGTAGAGCTCGTTGCGATGACCCAGCGAGAGCTTCGACTTTCGGAAGCTTTGCGAGACGCGCGTGGCGAGTACGACTTCGTATTCATCGACTGTCCTCCGTCGCTCGGCCTCTTGACGCTCAACGCCCTTGCTGCGGCCGAGGATCTGATCGTTCCGGTGCAGTGTGAGTACTATGCCCTCGAGGGCCTGGGACAACTGCTGGGTAACGCGGAGCGCGTACGACGCGCGCTGAACCCGGGTTTGCGGATCGCAGGGTTTCTTCTGACCATGTACGACGCGCGCACGAAGTTGTCCAGTCAAGTTGCGGATGACGTGCGAAGTCATTTCGGTGATCTCGTTCTCGCAACCGTGATCCCGCGCACCGTCCGTTTGTCCGAAGCGCCGTCTTTCGGCGAACCGGTGGTGACTTTGGATCCGACCTCGCGCGGATCGATCGCGTATCGTCTCGTCGCGCGCGAGCTGATCGCTCGTTACGGGTTGGAGCGACGCGTGGTCAAGAAACGGCCGGAGAACACACCAATGCCGGCCACCCCCGGCCCGGGTGGACGAGGCTACGGCGTCGTCACGCCCGAGCCCACGGGCCTCGACCGAGCGTGGCCGCGAACGCAACCATGGATCGCAGCTTCGTGAAGCGCAAGGGCGGCCTCGGGCGCGGCCTCGACGCGTTGCTTCCTCCGCAGACAACCGCTACGGACGAGGCCGATCCCAGGCTGCGACACGTTCCACCGGATTCGATAAGCGCCAATCCCAGACAACCCCGAACGGTCTTCGACGAGGAGTCGATCGCCGAGCTGGCAGCATCGATCGGTGAGTTGGGCTTGCTCCAGCCGCTCCTGGTTCGCCCGACGGAGGATGGTGGCTACGAGCTGATAGCGGGCGAACGTCGCCTCCGCGCCGCGCGTCGCGCCGGTCTGGTTGAGGTGCCGGTCGTGATCGTCGAGACGGACGACCGTGGATCTCTGGAGCGAGCACTCGTCGAGAACGTTCACCGCGAGGATCTGAATCCGATCGAGGAAGCGGCCGCATACAGACAGCTGCTGGACGAAGGTGGTTGGACGCAGCAGGCGCTCGGCGAACGTCTCAACCGTAACCGCGTCACGATCAACAATGCCCTGCGTTTGCTCGACCTTCCGACGTCCATCCAGCGGCTTCTCGTCGAACGTCGCATCACCGCGGCGCACGGTCGGGCTCTCCTGGCGCTCGAACGCAGTCCTTTCACCGAGCGGCTGGGGGGTCGCGTTGCGGAGGAGGGCCTTTCGGTCCGCGACACCGAGGAGCTCGTCCGGAAGTATCTGTCGATGGCGTCCGCGTCGGGCACACCTGCGCCGGCTCGTCCTCAGAATGCCCAGCTGATCGAGGCACAGCGCCGGCTAACCGATCATCTACAGACGCGCGTCAGGGTGGATCAATCCAAACGCAAAGGGAAGATCGTCGTGGACTTCAATTCACCGGATGAACTCGCGCGTCTTACGTCCCTGATCCTCGGAGACGACCCCACGAGCGTGTCGACGGTCGTCCCCGACTAGTCACTCCTCGACCTCGTAGTAGTCGCGGATCGCATTCGTGATGGCATCCGCAAGGACGCTTCGAAAATCCGCATCTTCGAGCATCTTCGCGTCGGCGGGGTTACTGATGAACAGCGGCTCGATCACGACCGCCGGCATGCGCGTCTCTCTCAGGATCCGATAGGCGCGGGCGTGGCTCCGGCAGTTGCGCAAGCCCATCTCCACCAGTCGCTCCTGCACCTTGTCCGCCAGCAGCTCGCCGCCTTTCGATCGGGGGAAGTAATAGGTGGACGCCCCTTCGGCAACCTCGACATCGTGAGAGTTGAGATGCAGGGAGACGAAGATCTCCGCGCCGAGAGTGTTAGCGCGGGTGGCCCGCTCGGTCACTCCGGGAGCCTCGGTCTCGGTTCTCGTGAATCGCACGCGTGCCCCGGATGAGGCAAGCCGCGCGGCCAGCCGGTTGGCGAGCTCCCAGCAAAGGTCTGCCTCGGACGCTCCTAGGGGATTCACCTCGCCCTTGTCGTTGCCGCCGTGACCGGGATCGATAACTACCACGGTTCCGTCGAGGCCTTTGCGTTCCGTCCGCTCGAGTTCTTCTCGCAAGGGGGCGGCCGTCGACGGACGATCGGCCCGGAGCCCACTGAGAGCAGAGTTCGACCGGCCCCCGAAGATCCCGTCTTCGCGTCCGGCGTCGAAACCCAGGGCGTTCAGGCGAGCCTGAAGGGCAAGGACGTCGTCGCCGCGCAGAAGCGAGATCCGCAGATAGAGGACACGATCTCCCAGCCTCCAGCCTGCCTCTACGAGTTCGCTCCAGGTGTCCCGCCCAACGATGCCGTCTGCGTTGATGTTCCGCTGCTGTTGGAAGAGGCGCACCATCTGCTCGGTGCCGGGGCCGAAGTAGCCATGCACGTCATCGATGCGGAACCCAAGGGCTCGGAGCCGCGCCTGAACGTCCGCCACCTGTTCGGACCGGTCGCCCTCTCGGATGATCGACGGGCCCGCTGTGGCGCCGGCGAAGCCAGCCGGGGTCATCGGCCTGCTTCCGTCGCAGCTCGATAGAGGCGCTTCACCAGGGGATAAGGGTTCACCCAGGTGCCGTCCGCTTCCTGGATGCCCAGATGCAGATGGTAGGTGAACTCATCAGCGTGTCCCGCGTCGGCTCCGTACCCCGTGTTACCCACGAGGCCGATGGCCTCGCCCGCATCGACTGACCGACCGATCTGCATCCCGGCGGGAAACTCGCGCAGGTGCGCGTAGAACCAATACCGCCCGTCCGCCCCCCTGATGCCGATCCGCCAGCCCGAATAGAAAGTCCAGCCGACCTGCTCGACGACTCCCTCGATCACGGCCCTCACCGGCGTCCCGGGTTCCGCGAAGATGTCGGTTCCTTCGTGCACCCCGATCTGTCGCCAGGTCCCGCCGATGAAGCGCATCCGGGGAGCGTGCCAGTCGTTGGTGAAGTTGATCACGGAGAACCAGTCGGTTCGCTCGACAGGGAACTCGGCGCGGCGCAAAGCCTCGGCGGGCGCCGTCCGAGCCGGTTGTGCGATCACCGGCGCCACGGCAACCCACGTGAGGGTCAGGGCGAGGAGCATCTTTCTCGACATCGTCGTGAGACTACGACTGAGTTGAGGGGGGGAAGGTTCAGGCTAAGCGAGCGGCCTCGAGGTAGCGCTCGGCGTCGATGGCGGCCATGCACCCCATGCCGGCCGCTGTGATGGCCTGCCGGTAGCGGAAGTCGACGACGTCGCCCCCCGCGAATACGCCTTTGACAGAGGTCTGCGTCCCGCCTTCAGGAGTGACGATGTAGCCGCCTTCGAGATCCAGGCTGCCCTCGAAGAGCGAGGTGTTCGGGATGTGTCCGATCGCTACGAAGACGCCGCCGACGGCGAGCTCCTGCTCCTCGCCGGACTTGGTGTTCTTCAACCGGATCGCCTCGACTTTGCCATTCCCCGCAATCTCGACCGGGACCGAATCCCAGATGAAGTCGATCTTCTCGTTGTCGAAGGCCCGCGCCTGCAAGATCTTCGAGGCGCGCAATCGATCCCGGCGGTGAACGACCGTGACCTTGGAGGCGAACTTCGTGAGAAAGGTTGCCTCCTCCAGGGCCGAGTCGCCGCCACCGATGACCGCGAGCTGTGCTTCCTTGAAGAAGAAGCCATCGCAGGTTGCGCAGGTGGAGACTCCGTGGCCGAGTAGTTCGCGCTCGCCCGAGACTCCCAGCATCTTCGCCGAGGCTCCTGTCGAGATGATGAGCGAGTGTGCCTTGAACGACTCTCCACCGGTTGTCACTTCGAAAGGTCGCTTCGAGAGGTCGACGCCCGTGACGTTGTCCGTCAGATAGTCGGTGCCGAAACGAGCCGCCTGCTTGCGCATGCGTTCCATGAGTTCTGGGCCCATGATCCCGTCGATGAATCCAGGATAGTTCTCGACGTCGGTCGTGAGCATCAGCTGACCGCCAGCTTCGATGCCTTCGATCATGAGTGGATCGAGGTTGGCGCGCGCGGCGTACACCGCCGCAGTAAGCCCGGCCGGGCCCGATCCGATGATGATGAGCTTCTTCGTGTCCTCTGCCATGGTGTTCACCTCACCTTAACGAACGCCCGGAAGGCCACTCTGATTCCGCGCCCTGGATATCAGCGCTCGATGCGGCCCGACAGATAGGAGATCGGGAAGTCGCATCCGCCTCCGCGGACCCACGCGTAGATCATGTACGAGTCGAGCCGTTTTCGGCCGGCTGGGCTGGCATCCCAGGCAAAGCCCAGGACCAGCACCTCTCGACCCCCCAACTCTGCCAGGGCACCGTAATAGGGCACCGGGCTCAACGAACCGCTGGTTCCTTCCACAGAGGCGAGGCACTCCTCGACCTGATCCCGTACGGACGAGGGGGCGGCCTCGGCGAGCCCTCCCGTCAGATCCGCAACGGCGTTCTCCTCTTGTTGATCCTTCTCTTGTTCGCTCCCGTTCGCCGCGTACACCAGGGTGAATGCCCTGCGCGGTCCCCGCTCGCCGAGCGCTTGTAGTTGTCGGTCACTGACTCGGCCGAGGTTCCGGTCGAACTGCAGCGCTCGTTGCAGCCTCAGGCGGCCTTCGTCCGAGGCGACGCCCTCCGGCGCGGACTCGGCTGTGCCGGCATCTCCTGCGCCTCCATCATCGCTCCCACTCATGCCGCCTTGGAGCCCGAAATAGCCTCCGACGATCGCGATCGCGATCAGAGCCGCCGCCCCCATGGCCGCGTACAGACGGCGCGGCCCCCGGCCCCTCGATCCTGCGGCTCCGGACATGACCCCCGCTTCGATCCCGCGCCGCAGACGCGACCGCTCGAGATCGTTCATGGCCTCGGGCTCGCCATTCGTGAGCGCCCGGACTGCGGCGAGCTCACTGCGGCAGGTATCGCACGAACTCAGATGCCCCTCGACCTCCCGAGACCGGTCGGGTTCCAGCACAC
>JALZOM010000010.1 GCA_030913945.1 Actinomycetota bacterium | reverse complement strand
CCTCGTGGTCGCACGCATGCCGGAGGGCCCTCAGTACTTCCCCCCGGGGATGAACACGGATCAACCGCCTCCAGTATTCGTTGCCGAGCTCGTCAGGGAAAAGCTGCTGTCCCGAACACGCGATGAGATCCCTCATTCGATAGCGGTCGTCACCGAGGAATACGAGGAGAGGGACGACGGACTCCTCGAGATCAACGCTCGCATCTACGTCGAGCGGGAGTCCCAGAAGGGCATCGTGATCGGCAAGGGCGGAGCCATCCTCAAAGAGGTCGGTACCGAGGCGCGTGAGGAGATCGAGACGTTATTCGGACGCAAGGTCTTCCTCGCCCTGCGCGTCAAGGTCGAGAAGGACTGGCAGCGTCGAGCCCACGCCCTCGACCGCCTCGGCTTCGAAAGCTGAATCCAAGCGGTTATCCTGGCTGCGGAACTAGCGAACGAGGAGACGCATGCCGCAGGCGACCGTCAAGAGCTACGACTCGTTAACCCGCACGGGCTCGCTCGTCGCGGACGATGGCGAGACGACGTTCCCGATCGACTCCACGAGCATCGAGACCAGCATGTTCCGATTCCTCCGCCCCGGCCAGCGAGTCACCTTCGACCTCATCCACGAAGACGGCGAGTCCCACACCCGCAACCTACGCATAGGCATCGCCTAACCTCCCCAGCGGAGGCCCCCGCCTCCTGGAGCCGTCGTACCTCCGGGACTCCACACCGTTTCCTAGTCGCCCTCCGGCACGACGTCTCCATCCGGCTGACACGCGAGGGTGAGGCCGGTCGTTCTACGCGGCGAGCCGAAGGGGGAGTTGTGTGGGCGGGCGACTCAGAACGGTTTTGGAGTCCCGGGCGCACGGCTCCCCCTTCGGCGGAACCGGAACGACGGCTCCCGTGTGCGGCTAGCCGGGCTTGAGGAGGGCTAGGAGTTGGGGGCCGTAGCGATCTACTTTCGTCGGGCCGATACCGGGGATCGTTACCAGGTCGTCGAGTGACGCGGGGCTTCGGGATGCGATCTCTTGGAGGGTCGAGTCGTGGAACACGACGAAGGCTGGAACGCCGTCCTCCTTCGCCCGGTCGCGGCGCCATTTCTTCAGTGCATCCAGGGTGGACGGGTCGGGCTCGTTATTGGGTGGGCCAAGCGCGAGCGTCGTGCCGTTGGATGTGACTCGATCTCCGTAGGGGACGTGCAGCTCGCCGCCTCCTGGTAGTTCAACGGTCACACCGTCCGGCTCCACTTCGATGACGGTGCCGGAGTAGCCGCCGGATAGCTCGAGCTCGATCCCTGGCGCTGCGGCGATCGTCTGCTCCTCGGGCTCCTCCGTCGGGGCACCGCTTCCGGCTTTGCTGCCCATGCGGTGTGGAGGACGAAGTTCACCTACGAAGCGGCTGCCCTGTCGTTTGCCGTCGCTGACCCAGGAGATCGACAGGTGCGTCTTTGCCCTGGTGATGCCGACGTAGAGGAGGCGTCGCTCTTCTGCTACGGCCTCGTCTGACTTGGAGCGGCGGAATGGCAGCTCGCCTTCTTCCACGCGGGGGAGGAGGACCGCCTCGAATTCCAGCCCCTTGGCGCGGTGGAGGGTCATGAGTTGGACGCCTCTGCCGTCCCCCTCCGAACCGAATCGGGACTCGATGTCTGAAGCGAACTCGGCGCAGGTACCAGCGCCGTCATCGAACTCGCTCGCCAGCTGGATGAATCGAGCGAGGTCGTTCTGGCGGGTCAGCTCTTGGTCGCCGAGATCGTCTGACGGCGATTCGACGTATCCGGAACGCTGGGCGATGGCGTCGACTTCGTTCGCGACGAAAGTCGATCTCGAGCGCTTCAGCGTGCCCAACATCTGCCGGGCGGTTCGTCGGGAGAGGAACGCACCATCCCTTACCTGATATGGGATGTTCGCCGCCGCCAGCGCTTCTTCGTAGTCCTCTGAGCGGAAGTTGACGCGATACAGGATGGCGATCTGCTCGAGCGGGACTCCCTCGGCGATGAGTGCGCGGACGCGACCGACGACGAACTTCGGCTCGCCACCCGCGGCGGAGAAGAAGCGAAGCTGCGGGTCCGGTCCCTGTTCGCGCACCGCGCGCAGAACCTTCTCGGCGCCGCCCAGGCTCGGCACGAGGCGGTTCGCTATGGCGAGGACTTGCGGTGTCGAGCGGTAGTTCAACTCAAGTCGGACGACCTTCGTATTTGCGAAGCGCTGCGGCATCCGTAACAGATGCACCGGGGTCGCCCCGGTGAAACCGTAGATCGACTGGTAGTCGTCGCCGACAGCGCAGAGGTCGTCGCGCGGGCCCAGCCATTCGCGCAGGAGCGTTTCCTGGAGCTCGTTCACGTCCTGGTACTCGTCGACGGTGAATGCGTGGTACCGCTCGATGAACCGCTCGCGCGCGAATTGATCCCTCTGGAACATCTGGATCGTGAGTTCGAGCAGGTCCTCGAAATCGATTAGCCCGCGATCGCTCTTGCCGCTTTCGTAGCGTTTGTAGACGCTGGCCATTAGGTCCGCAGGGATGGGTGGATCGCGGTCCTTCAGAGAGGCCAGGTAGTCACTCGGAGCGATCCGCCGGTTCTTCGCCCACTCGACCTCGGTAGCCAGGTCGGCTGCGGGTCGGAACTTGTAGGGCTTCGGAAGGGTGTTGGCGATCTGCCGCAGCGCCATGGCCTTCGAGGGCAGGATCTGGCCCGGTGACTCCGAGGCTAGGTTCCGGAGCTGCGCTAGTGCTGCCGAGTGGAAAGTGCGAGCGCGAACCCCCTGCACCTCGAGCGCCTCCAGGCGCCCTCGCATCTCGCCCGCGGCCTTGTCTGTGAATGTGACCGCAAGGATCTGCCCTGGCTCGAATACCCCGGCGGCGACCTGGTTGGCGATCCTGCGAGTGATCGTCGTCGTCTTGCCCGACCCCGCCCCGGCAAGGATGCACAGCGGCCCCCGCACCGCCTCCACGGCGGAGCGCTGTTCGTCGTTCAACCCCTCGAAGATCCTCGTCGGGTCCACGGTTCCACAATATGGGGAGCTTGGGACGCTTCCCGTTCGGGGACCTGGAATTCTCTCCACAAGGGCCCTGGAAACGCGAAATCTCTCCCATTAGGGTGGAAAATCCTCATTCACTCGACCTCGGGGGTATCCGATGTCTGTTATCGACCGGCGAAGCTTCCTGCGACGAGCGGGTATCTCCGCCGCCGGCCTGGCCACCATGGCGGGCCCCCTACAAGCTGTATTCGCCCGAGCCGCCCTCGCCACGGGCTCTACGGGCGTCTCACCGAACAACGGTGGCTACGGTCCCATCGGGCCCGTACCGGACCTCGCGGACGGCGCGGTTCGCTTGCACCTCCCCGAGGGGTTCCAGTACAGGAGCTTCAATCCCACGGGCACCCTCGCGGTAGACGGGGTGGTTACACCCGGGCGACACGACGGCATGGCGGCCTTCGGGTGGGGCCACGGGCGCTACCGGCTGGTGCGCAACCAGGAGATCAACGGGCCGGGGCCTGCCTTCGGCGACCGGCGAAAGGCCTACGACAAGATGGCCCGGGGTGGAACTATGACTCTCGAGGTCAGCCCGACGGCAGATGAGTATCGGGCCTGGGTGTCGACCAACGGCACCCAGATGAACTGCGCCGGTGGGGCAACTCCGTGGGGAACGTGGATCACGTGCGAAGAGACGGTCAACGGCCCCGATGTGGGGGCCGATTTCACGGGTGCAGACAACCGCTTGCTGAACAGGCGCCACGGCTACGTGTTCGAGGTTCCGGCGGCATGGGGCCCGGGCGACTATCAGAAGCCGCACGCCATCAACTCGGCAGGGCGTTTCGCCCACGAAGCCGTCGACGTTGATCCCGCGACCGGGATCCTGTACATGACCGAGGACAACTTCGGATTCCCCTCGGGGATGTACCGCTACATCGCGCCCCGCAGCCCGGTGACGGTCCAGAGGTTGATGAACGGTGGGCGTCTCGAGATGCTGAAGGTCGCCGGGCAGGATCGTGCGGTACTCGACAGGGGGCAGACGCCCGGTGTCAGTTATCCGGTGGAATGGGTGACGATCGACGATCCGGACCCCACCTTCGCTCCCGGCACCACTAACGACCAGGCGATCAATGCCGTCGGCGATCAAGGCCGGGCGAAGGGCGCCGCGATATTCAGTCGCCTCGAGGGGATTTTCTACGACAGCGCCAAGATCTACATCGTGTCCACGCAGGGCGGCGATACACCTGAGGGCGAGGCGCCTCCGGCCGGCTACGGGGATGGATTCGGCCAGATCTGGGTCTACGACACCGTCGCTTCCACGCTGACACTGTTGTTCGAATCGCCCAGCCGGAGCGTTCTCGAGCTGCCGGACAACATGGCGGTGAGTCCCAAGAAATCCGTGTTGCTCTGCGAGGACGGTCCGGTCGAGAACTACATGCGCGGCGTAACCCCCCTCGGCGAGATCTTCGACTTCGCCCTGAACGCGATCCCGCAGCGCATGGGTGAGGAGTTCGCAGGGGCGACCTTTACTCCGGACGGGCGGGTTCTGTTCACGAACATCCAGGCGGGTTCGGCGCTGAGCTTTGCGATCTGGGGGCCGTGGGAAAGAGGAGCTTTGTAGCCCGATCCCATAGGGTTCAATACCGGGATCTCGGTTCTCGGCTACTACGCTAGGAACATGCCAGGACTCTATAAAGACGAGGGCGTGGTCCTCAAGACGATCAAGCTGGGCGAAGCGGACCGCATCGTCACGATCTACACGCGTCACCATGGGAAGGTGCGGGCCGTCGCCAAAGGCGTGCGCAAGACCAAGAGCCGGTTCGGCGCGCGACTCGAGCCCTACACGCAGGTCGACCTCATGCTCTATCGGGGCCGGAAAGAGCTCGATACGATCACCGGAGCCGACATCATCTCGTCATTCAAGACGCTCAAGACGGGCTATGCGGGCCTCACGGCGGCCGCCGCCCTCTCCGACCTCGTCGAGAAGATAACGCCCGAGCGAGAGCGGGCCGGCTCGGTCTACGCGCTGCTGCTGGCCGGCCTGCAGTCGCTCGATACGGGCGGGGGGACCACTGTGGTGCCCGCCTTCCTTGTCAAGTTGTTGTCGCTGTCCGGTTACCACCCCTCTCTCTCAGTGTGCGCGGGCTGCGGCAACCCCCGAGGTCTGGGGGCAATAAGCGCAGAGATGGGCGGTGCCGTCTGCAGGTCGTGTTGGACCGAGGACGAGAACGCGTTCCGCCTCGCGCCCGAACGGATCGCCCTGATCGAACGCTTCTTGGTGTCGGATCTCGGCTATCCGGCTCCCGATCAGGATGCTTTCGAGGTTACCGATGCACTGCGGCGTTACACCGAGTACTACCTCGAACGACCACTCCGAAGCCTCTCTTTGCTCGCGGCCTCCTGACCGGGATGGAACGGATCCCATCTCATACCGATGTGCCGCGTCACGTCGCTGCAATCATGGACGGAAACGGACGCTGGGCCGAGCAGCGGGGACTGCATCGGTCGCAAGGACACGAAGCCGGCGAGCGCGCGCTGTTCGATGT
>JALZOM010000191.1 GCA_030913945.1 Actinomycetota bacterium | reverse complement strand
GATGTGTACGTCATCGTCGCGACGATCGATCCGGAGCTCGGACACAGGGGCCAAGCTTCCTTCGTGATCACAAGTGACGACGAGGGTATACGCCCCGGGAAGAAGGAGAGGAAGCTTGGCATCCGGGCATCCGACACGTCAGAGGTCCTCCTCGAGAACTGCCGCATCCCCGTGGACCGGGTCCTGGGAGGCGTCGAACGGATGGAGGAGAAACTGGCCAAGGCTCGGAAGGGCGAGTCGAGCGGCCGCTCTTCGGCAGCGCTGAGGACCTTCGAGGTCACCCGCCCCTCGGTTGCGGCTCAGGCAGTGGGTATCGCTCGAGCGGCCCTCGAGTTCGCCACCCAATACTCGAAGGAACGAGTGACCTTCGGAGTGCCCATCAGCCAGCACCAGAGCATCCAGAATCACCTCGCCGACATGGCCGTCGAGGTCGAATGCTCGCGACTGCTCGTGCACAAGGCCGCGTGGCTGGCGGCAAGCGGCCAGCCCTTCGAGAAGGCCGAAGGCTCGATGTCCAAGCTGAAAGCCGGGGAGACCGCAGTGAGAGTTACCGAGCAGGCCGTGCAGGTGCTGGGCGGATACGGCTACATCAAGGACTTCCCCGTCGAGAAGTGGTACCGGGATTCTAAGATCTACACGATCTTCGAAGGCACCTCCGAGATCCAGCGGATGGTCATCGCCCGAGCACTGCTCGCCTAGCGCGAAAGACCGCGCCCCCAAGCGGAGGCGCGGTCTTTGAAACGTTGGGCCAGTAGGGCTACGAGGTTAGGCCAGCTCCGTGAGGAGCTTCTCGGACATCCCCTGCAGCTGGTCGGCCGTGGCGAGCTCCTCTGCGAGGTTCTCGCGCAGCGATGCCTGAGCATCCCTGAGTCCGAGCTGTCGCGCGAGCTGCATCAGCGACTCGTAGGCGACGATCTCGTAGTGCTCGACTTTCTTTGCCGATACTGCGGCGAAGAAGTTGAGAACTTCCCTGGACGGGTTCTCTTCCTTCCTGAACTCCTTGAACTCGGTGATGAGCCCCTTGATGCCCTCACAGGCCTCACGCTCCGGCTTGGAGCCGATCGACGAGAAGACGGTCTCGAGACGCGTGATCTGGCGCTGCGTCTGGTCCCGATGGAGATCGAATGCCTTCGTCAGCTCGGGATCGGTCACCTTGGAAGACATTTCCTTGAGTGAGTCGATCAAGCGGTGCTCTGCGTCGTAAGCGTCGCGGAGCTCGTGCTCGAATAGTTCGCGTGCAGTGGTTGCCATCGCGGTCCCTCCTTAGGGGTTGAAGTCGGTCTCCCTAGTACTTACCCACCCTCATGAGAGGTACCCGGAACGCGGGCGAAAGACCTCGCAGAGCGCGAAGAAACCTTACGAAGCAAGCACCTCGGCTAGCATCTGCTTGAACCGTTCCTTGTCGGCTCGCACTACCACGTCGGCGTTCGGTTCCCGTCCTTCGCCGGGGACGCGGCGCCCGGCTCGACCTTTCTGCATCACGCCCAGTGTATCTACGACGCTGTAACCGGCCGTGAGATCACTGCGGTATTCGACGTCAACGTGCCAGTTACCGCGCTCGGTGATCATCGCTTCGTCGATAACCATCGCGGTCATGATGGCGTCCGGGTGGCTGATGCCGTCCACGTCGTATTCCAGACGGATGAACTCGCGCGCAGCCCGGTTCACCGACAGATAGAACTCGCTCAGCGTGGTGTGCATCTCCTCGATCGGACGCAACTCGTCCCCATACAGGATGCCGTCCTTGAGACAGACGTCCCACGGAACCAGCGTGGTGTTGAACCCGGCGTTGATGACGATGTGAGCCGCCTCCGGATCGACGTAGAAGTTGAACTCCGCTGCCGGAGTGACGTTTCCCACGAAGTTGTTGGCGCCGCCCATGATCCACAATCGTTTGATCTTTCTCGGCAGATCAGGGTCGCGCGCCAACGCAAGAGCGATGTTCGTGAGCGGAGCCTGCGCTATGACTTCGAGTTGCCCCGCGTAACGGTTCGCGTGATCCACGATCGCCTCGACCGCGTGCTCTGCCTCGGGCTGTTTCTTCACCGGCGGGAAATCGGAGTTCCCCACCCCGTCCTCGCCGTGCACGTAGTGGGCCGTAACCAGCTCGCGCATCAACGGCCGATCCGCCCCGGCGTACACGGGCACCTCCGAGCGCCCGGCTATCTCGACGGTGTAGAGCGTGTTCTCGACAGCCTGATCGAGGTAAACGTTTCCGGCCGCGACGGTGACCGCGAGGAGGTCGATCCCGGGCCACTTCAGAGCGAAGAGCATCGACGTGACATCGTCGCCCGCTGTATCGGCATCCATCAGAACGGGTTTGTTCAACGGCTTCCTCTCATGCCCCGGGACCCTTGGTGAGACCGGGGAAACTCTAGACTCAACCCGTGCCACAGGGAACGGTCACAGTCGTCGGGAGCTTTCTGGTCGGGTTGACCCTACGCGCGGAGCGTTTCCCGGCCCTCGGGGAAACCGTCATCGCCGGAGACTTCGATCGGGGGCCGGGCGGGAAGGGCAGCAACCAGGCGGTCCAGGCGGCACGGCTGGGGGCCGACGTCGAGTTCGTTGGCGCGATCGGGGACGACGACTTCGGCGAGATGGCGGTGAACCTCTTCGCATCCGAAGGGATCGGCACGAGCTACCTTCGTCGAACCACGAAGTTGAACACCGGCCTCGGGTTCATCATCCTGGATCGCCGGGGCGAGAACCGCATCCTCATCGACCCGGGTGCGACCGGTTCCTTCTCCGTTGACGACCTACGCGCTGCCCGGGACAGGATCGACTCGAGCGACGTGGTCATCACGCAGCTGGAGATCCCGGTCGAGACCGCAGCCGCGGCCATGGAGACCGCGCACGTCGCCGGAGCGACAACGATCCTCAACCCCGCCCCGGCGCGAGAACTCCCACCGGCCATGTTTTCGGATATCGACGTACTCACTCCGAACCAGGTCGAGGCACGCATGCTTGCAGGTCTCGACGCACAGGACCCGAAGGACGACCTGGATGTTTGTGGCCTGCTTCTGGATCGCGGCGTGCGGTGCGTGATCCTGACGCGCGGAGCGAATGGCGCCACGATCGTCCGCCGCGACGGACACGAGCACGTCGAGCCCTTTCCCGTTCAGGTGGTGGACAGCACGGGGGCCGGCGACGCCTTCAACGGCGCGTTGGCGGCGTCGCTCGCGGGGGGCGAGCCTCTGCCCGCGTCGGCGCGCCGGGCCGCAGCCGCCGGGGCGCTGGCCTGCACGAGGCTGGGCGTGATCCCGTCGTTGCCCAACCCCGCCGACATCGACAAGCTCACCGCGAACTCATGAGCGAACCGATGCCGTTACTCCGGCACAACACCGCGAGCACGCTGAGGAGCTTCTTCCATTACGAGCGGTCCCTCACCATCGCGTGCGGGGCATGGACGCCCGGTGTGAAGCGTCTCGAGGCCAAAGAGCTGCTCGCCCGCGCCGCGTGGGAGAACTCCCTGACTGCCGGCGCCCTCCGGGAGCGGGTCTTCGAGCTGCGCTACCCGGAACGGGATCTGCTATCGGGAACCGACACGGCCCTCGTGGAGTTGTTCGCCTCCGTCATCCATGCGCCCGGTGCCGGGGCGTTCCTCGCGGCGGTCGGCGAAGTCTTCGTGCCGGCCCTGCTCGATGCCTACGACGTTTACCTGGAGGCCTCCGGCGTCATCGCGGATGGCCCCACCCGGCGTTTCCTGGATGTGGCACGACGCGAAAAGGTCCTCCAGCGCGACGCTTTCGTTCTAGCAGCCGGAAGAGAGAGCGATGGAACTCTTCCGATCGCACAACGTCGATGGGTCGAGAGCCTGGCAGCGGCGATGGCCCCGTCCGGGGGCCTCACCCGAGAGGCCGTCGACACCTCCGGCGCTCCCCGACGCGCCCAGTCCGGGGTCACATTCGAGTTACCGCAGCAGCCTGCCCGCGACGATCGGTACCTCGGGTGCAGCTTCTACTGGCCGGACAACTTCGATCCGTCTTATCCGTACGGCGATGGTGATCGGCTCCGCCTACGAAGCGCGGTCAGCCATCTGAACGAGGTCTGGGCCGTCGAAACGGCGGGGGCGATACTTCACGGCTTCGCGGATGTGCTCGGGTGGGACTTCATCCACGACGCAGCGCGCTGGCTCTACGACGAGAGCCGTCACATGATGATGGGGGCGACGCGGATGGAGACGTGGGGGTTCGAGACCGCCGACATCCCCCTGGGTAGCTTCATCTACGAGTCGTGTCGAGGCCAAGACCCCATCTACCGGCTCGGGATGCTGGCGTTCTTCGAAACCAAGAACATCGGGAAGAAGAAGGAGCGAGCCGAGGAGTTCGGTCAGATAGGAGACCAGATCAGCAGACGAGACATGGACTTCGACTGGGCCGACGAGGCCATCCACGCGGGCTACGGACGTCGATGGATCAAGGCGCTACTCGATGCTGAGGGAAGCGGCGGTCGAAGCTGGCACGAGATCCTTGCTCGTTGCGAAGCTCTGGTTCAACGACGCATCGCCGAACGTACGCCTGAAGAGGAACTGATCACTCGTAGCGCGGCCGAGCGCTTGATCGAGCGGGCGGAGCATCTCCTCGCCTAGTTGTTCGTCGCGCGCAGTACGTAGGTGTGGCCCTCGAAATCACCGGCCTCGATCGCATCGGCAACGGGTTCCACGTCGCTCGGAACGACTTCGTATTCCGAGTCGAAGCCTCCCTCGTCCATCTGCGCGTCCCAGGACGCCGCCCGAGTCGCGAAACGGATTCGAAGATCGTTGGTTTCGAGACGGGGATCATCGTAGGCCGCCATGCGCATACCGGAGAACGAGAACAACATGAAAGCGAGCTCGTTCGAGCCGCGCACGTCAACCACATCGTCCGGCCCCAGGTGGGCAGCAGCGCGTTGGACGAAGGACCCGGAGCCCCGATCTGGCTTGTTGAATTCGAATCCATCCTCATGCAGCGCCAGCACGCGCCCGAATCCAGCCGACGCGATCACCAGCGACAACGACCCCACGAGTAGCACCGACGTAACGACGGCGATAGACAGCGCGGGGCGACCCCGGTCGAGCCGGTCGAACAACCAGACGAGGGCGATCCCCGCGAACGCGGCGCCGAGAAGGTGCGCTGCCGGCCACACGCGACCCTGGTGAAGCACCGTTGCGTTACCCGCCAGGTCCCAATCGAGGGCCGACCGAGCGCGCGCGAGAGCGAGCATGACGATGGTCCCGGCCGAGAACCACAGGACGATGTGGGTCTCCCGGCTTGCCCGCGCCCGTAACGCCACGATCGCCCCTCCGAGCGCTAACGGCAGCAGTAAGCCCCAGGCCCCGAGCGCGGTCGGGAGCGGCCACTCCACTCCCAGTTGGGGCGTCACGTCCACGAAACCGTCGAATCTCAGGTAGTCGACGAGCACGGGCGTGGCCCAGACCGAGAAGACCAGCGCAGCGGGGGCCAGGGTCAGGACCGCGAACCGGATCCGTTGACCCCTCTCCACCGCGACGAGGCCGAACAGGGTCCACACACCGCCACCGAACATCATCGGAACGCTTACGAGACCAACGGAACCCAGCACGAGGCCGCCGAGCACGGCCAGCCGCGTGACCGACCGCCCTGCTCCCGTTGCGATAAGCATCCCCGCCCCGGCCAGCAGCACCAAACCCAGCTCGCGCGGGAACGCCGGCGCGAACAGCTCGTAGACCGAATTCGGAGACGCCACGACGAGATCCGCACCGTAGAGCGCGGCGGTTGGACTCGCGATGAACGTTGGTTCGAGCGTGCTCAACCATCCCCACCCACCGATGAGAGAGGCGGCCGCTGCGGCCGCCCAACCGGCCCGCCGGTGGAGAAGGCGCGCAAGGCACGCCGCGGCGAGAGGTATCGCCAGCACCAGAGTGAGCTGCAGTGCGTCGTGTGCAACGACCACATCCGAACCCGGGAGCGCCCTGACGAGCGTCGCATTCACCGCATGCCAACCCCACGGGTAGGCGTTGCGCCCGAACTCGGGGGCCGGACCCGTCGGCACCGGCTCCCCCGCGAGGAGTTGTTGTGTCCACCCCATGTGCCACGGGGTGTCGCCCGTCCGAGCACCTGTGCCGGAGATGGCCAAGGGAAGGAGATAGAGCGCGCCGATAACGGCCGTCGCAGCGAGCAGGGCGGCCCACGAGCGGGGGCGCGGCCACGCGACCTTGCGGACCATCCCGAGGATCAAGATGGCCAGAGCTGCGGCCGGCACCACCGCGGCCGTGCCGAACACAGCACCTCCGGAGATGATGTGGCACACCATCAGCGCGAGGGCGAGGAGTACGAAGCCGCACACCGCCACCAGTAGCCGCTCGGGGATCCCGAACCGGTCCCGGAGCTCTGGAGAGCGCGCGAACACGGGCCGCAGAAGTACGTCGGCCGCGATCCAGCCCAGGATGAGGATCAGAGCGGACTGGGCGAGCGCCGCCGCGAGCGACGCGAGACTCACTCGATAACCGCCAGCACCTGCCCCGCACCGGCGGTATCCCCCGGCGCCGCCTTTAGCTCTACAACGGTGCCGGCGCGAGACGCCGAGATCGTCGTTTCCATCTTCATCGCCTCGAGCACCATCACCGGTTGGCCCACGGCCACGTTCTCGCCTTCGGCGATCAGCACCTGGAGGATGGTTCCTTGCATCGGCGCGACGACGTCTCCGCCACCAGTTACCGCGCCATGGACCGCGGCGGACGCGGCCGCCGCCATGGCCGGACTCCATAAGCGCACCGGTCTACCGTCGATCATCAAGACATCACGGACCTCGTCCGTGTCCGAAGGAGTCAGCGCCGCGAGAACTTCGCTCTCCTCCACGGTCCGCGTCGTGTGCCGGCCGGAGATGAACGAACCATCGCGCAGCAGGAGCAAGAGTGCCGGGATGGTGGTCGGGACCCCCTCGATCACGAACTCCTCCAGGGCGCGCAGCATCCTCAACCGAGCCTCTTCGCGGTCGTTGCCCCACGAGATCAGTTTGGCGACCAGCGAATCGTAGGCACCGGGGATGGCATCGCCGGCCACGTATCCCGAATCCACCCGCACCCCGAGGCCATTCGGCTCGGCGTATGCGACGAGCTTGCCGGGGGCCGGAGCGAATCCAAGCGCGGGATCCTCCGCGTTGACACGACACTCGATCGCATGGCCACGCAGACGCGTCTCGATATCAGATTGATCGAAACCCAGCGGTTCTCCGGCGGCGATAAGCAACTGACATGCCACGAGGTCCAGGCCCATAACCTCCTCGGTCACGGTGTGCTCCACTTGTAGGCGCGCGTTGACCTCGAGGAAATAGAAGCTCCCGTCGCCATCGACCAACATCTCAACCGTTCCGGCGTTGACGTAACCGCATGCCTTCGAGAGAGCGACGGCCGCAGCACCCATGTCTGCGCTGCGTTCCGCCCACCGCGGCGGCGGGGTCTCCTCGATCAACTTCTGGTGACGTCGCTGCAGAGAGCAGTCGCGTACACCCAGCCACAACGCCTCGTCACGATTCGGGGCGAGTATCTGAACCTCGAGGTGCTTGGGGTCATCCAGATAGCGCTCCACATAGACATCGCTCGAGCTGAAATAGGCCTTGGCCTCGCGGCGGGCGCTCTCGAAGGCGCCGGCCACCTCGCCCTCAGTGCGAGCGACCTTCAGACCTCGTCCGCCTCCACCCCCGGCTGCCTTTATGGCCAGCGGGTACCCCTGCTCGCGACCGAACGCGTACGCGACCTCGAGGTCTTCGGCCGGTTCCAGTAGGCCCGGAACCAGGGGGACCCCGGCGGAACGGGCGATCCGCCGCGCGGCGACCTTGTCGCCGACGGCACGCGTCGCATCGGGCGGTGGTCCGACCCAAGTCATGCCCTCTCCGATCACGGCTTCGGCGAAATCCGCGTTCTCGGACAGGAAGCCATAGCCGGGGTGGACCGCCTCGGCCCCCATCGCTCGGGCCGCCGCCAGCAACGCTTCGACGTTGAGATAGGTATCCGACGGGGATACGCCGGGCAGGTGGACGGCCTCGTCGGCCACCGCCACGTGACGGGAGCGCGCGTCGACATCCGAGTAGACGGCCACTGAGGCCACGGCGCGCTCGCGGCAGGTCCGGGCGATGCGTACGGCGATCTCACCCCGGTTAGCGATGAGGACCGTCGAGAACATCAGCCTGCGCCCCCGGCGGAGTCGACGCGATCGCGGGGTCCCGACCTCAGGACATGACTGGGAAGGTCGCCCGACACCAGACTCTGCGCGATGCGGGCCGCCGCCAACAACGCGTCCAGGTCAACGCCGGTGTCGATGCCCATGTCCTCGACCATATGCACGAGATCCTCGGTCACGACGTTGCCGGTCGCTCCGGTCGCGAACGGACTGCCGCCCATCCCCCCGACGGAGGCGTCGAAGTAGTCGATCCCACATTCGAGCGCGATCAGCACGTTGGCCAAGCCCGTACCGCGCGTGTCATGGAAGTGCATGTTCAGCCGGAGCCCCGGCAACGCCTCTCTGACGGCCACGATCAGATCGCGCACCCTGCGCGGGGTCGCCATGCCGGTTGTATCCCCGTATGAGATCGCATCGATGCCCTCTTCCATCATCCAGCGCGACACCTCGACGACGCGTTCCGGAACCACGTCTCCCTCATTTGGGTCGCCGAAAGCCGTCGACAGCGTCCCCTCCACCGGAACCGACGCGACTCTTCCGACGGCCACGACATCGGCCGCGTCCCGAAGCGACTCTTTCACGTTCTTGTGCACGTTCTTCAGGTTGTACGAATCGGTAACCGCCATGAAGACTTGCAATGCATCGGCTCGAGCCTCGATCGCGGCGTCCGCCCCGCGTCGATTCGGCACGAGGGCGGAGTAGGTAACACCGGGCGCTCGACTGATCCCTGCGAGAACCTCGGCCGCGTCGGCCATCTGTGGCAAAGCCTTGGGTGAAACGAAGGAGACCGCTTCGATGCGGCGGATCCCGGTCACGCTCAGCGCATCGATGAACCCGATCTTGTCGCCGGTGTCAACGTGCAGCTGCTCACTCTGGATGCCATCACGTGGACCGACCTCTCGTAACGTGATGGCCTTCGGCCAGCTCACCGATTCTTCCATTCCGGCCGGCGTTTGGAGTTGAACGCAGCGATCCCCTCAGCCCGATCGTCGCTCGCCACGACTCGGGCCCAGGACTCGTTCTCCCTCTCGATCCCCTTCTCCAGGGGAACCCCCAACGCTGCGTCGATCGATGCTTTTGCCTCTCGCACCGCCACAGGCGACGCCTCGACAATCCGTTCGGCAAGTCTCAAGGTGGAGACACGCAAGGAGTCGAAAGGAACAACCTCCTGGATCAATCCCAGGTCGAGCGCGGACGCGACATCCAGACGTTCGCCGGTAAAGATCAGCTCCTTCGACTTGCTCGGACCGACCTTCCTCGTCAGCAGTTGTGTCCCCCCACCTGCGGGAAGCAGGCCCACCCGCGCCTCCGGCAGCCCTATCTGCGTTCCCTCAGCGGCGACGATGAGGTCGCACGAGAGAGCCAGCTCGAAACCGCCCCCCAACGCGAAGCCGAAGATTGATGCGATCGTCGGCTGGGGCATCGTGCGGATGGCCTCGAACATCGCCCTCATGGGGGCGCGGTTGGCGTGATAGTCGTCCAGGGAGAAGTTGGCCCTCTCCTTGAGGTCGGCGCCGACACAGAACGCCTTGTTCCCGGCCGCACCGAGGATCATCACCCACGCTTCTTCATCCGCGGCCACCGCGTGGCAAGCATCAGCGAGCTCCTCTGCAACCGCCGTTGAGATCGCGTTGCGCGCATCCGGTCGTTCGAGGGTGACGATCCGTATCCGGCCCTCGCTCCGGAGGGAGACGAAGCTCCCGTCGCTCAACTCCGAGGGCCTCGAGGGTCCCGAGATCCGGCGGCGCTCATACGGGAGGGACCCCGTGCCGTCGATCCGAGAAGTGCCGCTCTTTCCGAGCGGCAGCAGCGAGGCGACGAACGATCTCCAACCGCAGATCGTCGGGCTCGACGACGGCATCGACCACGTTCTCCGAGGCCAGGTGAACGATATCGATGTCCTTCTCAAACTCGGCGCGTCGTTGGGCGACGTAAGCGGCTCGTTCGTCCGGGTCCTCGATCGCCTGGATCTTGTTGAAGTACACGGCGTTGACGGCCGGCTCCGGCCCCATCACCGCGATCCGTGCGGTCGGCAGAGCGATGGTCGCGTCGGGCTCGAATCCGGGTCCGGCCATGGCATAGAGACCCGCGCCGTACGCCTTGCGCACGACCACACACAGCTTCGGAACGGTGGCCTCCGACACCGCGGTGATCATCTTGGCGCCATGGCGGATGATCCCCTGACGCTCGACCGCAGTCCCGATCATGAATCCCGGGACGTCGGACAGGAACACGAGCGGGATGTTGTAGGCGTCGCACAGCCAGATGAACCGCGCCGCCTTATCGGCGGAGTCGACGAACAGCACCCCGCCTTTCTCCGCCGGTTGGTTGGCGATGATGCCTACCGCTTGGCCCTCGATGCGGGCGAGGCCGGTGATGAGTTCCTTCGCGAAGTCGGGCTTGATCTCGAAGAACGAAGCCTCGTCCACTAGACCGGATACGAACGCGTACATGTCGAAGGCCTGGCTTTCGTCATCCGGGACGATGCTGGCAAGAGAGCTTCCATAGGCGGGTCCGCGAGCATCCTCGAGCGGGGCGGCATCCCTGAAACTCTGCCCGAAGTAAGCGAGGTAGCCCTTGGCCGCCTCGATCGCCGCCTTGTCGTCTGACACCAACAGGTCCCCGCAGCCCGAGACCTCGCAGTGCATCCGTGCCCCACCCATCTCCTCGAGCGTGACCTTCTCGCCGATCACTTCCTCCGCCATGCGCGGCGAGCCCAGGTACATGGACGCGTTGCCATCGACCATGAACACGACATCGCAGAAGGCCGGGATGTATGCGCCGCCGGCGGCCGAGGGACCGAAAAGGCAACAGATCTGAGGTACCCGTCCCGACGCCTGCACCTGGTTATAGAAGATCTTCCCGGCCCCCCGGCGGCCGGGAAAGAGGTCGACCTGGTCGGTGATGCGTGCACCGGCCGAGTCCACCAGATAAACGATCGGGTGTTCGTGTTTGCGCGCGAGCTCGATGATCCTGATGATCTTCTCGACCGTATGAGCCCCCCAAGAGCCGGCCTTGACCGTCGAGTCGTTCGCCATCACCGCCACCTGCCGGCCATCCACACGCCCCACGCCGGTGATCACCCCGTCGGCCGGGAGGTCACCCGCCAGCGCGTTCACGAGCAGCCCGTCCTCGATGAAGTCCTCGGCTGAATCCAGTAGCAGCGCGAGGCGGTCGCGAACGAAGAGCTTGTTCTGCTCCCTCAACCGGTCGTGATATTTCGGGGCCCCGCCCGAGCGGATCCGTTCCGTCAAAGGTCCGGCGCCGGAAACCGGCTGCGCGGCCTCGCCGCCGCCACCTATGTCGCTCATCACACCGGGTTCTCGGCTGCGTCCAACGTCTTCTGAGGAGCGGCCACGGGGACCGGCGGCGCGACGCGACGCCGGCGGCGGATAAAGAACTTGCGCCTCGGCTTTGCTCTCCGGAGTTGCGCGACCCGCAACTCATCCACCTGTTTCGCCACTCAAGCCAGGTGGGATATCTGCGACACGTTCACGGGCGCTGCCTCCAGTTCGTTAGGCGTACCCGAATCCTAATGGGCCTGGGGTCGCTAAGGCCCCGGATCCGCCTCCTCGACCGCATCCCGCAGGCGAGCGAACTCGTCGATCAGGGCGGGGAGCTGATAATGGGCATTGAGTCCGCTCGGGTTCGGCAGGAGCCAGATACTCGTGGTTCCGATGACCTCTGCCTGGAGCCCCACAGCGGCGTTGGGCGGCTCGAACGCGCGGCGGTAGGC
>JALZOM010000168.1 GCA_030913945.1 Actinomycetota bacterium | reverse complement strand
CAGCGGGATTGCTCGTCGCGTCGTACCTGGTGTCGCAGATCATCCTTCTTGCGGCCGAGATGAACCGGGTACTCGCCGAGCGAAAGATCACGAGAGAATCATCATCGGGCAGTCGATAAGGAGGCGCCGTGTCGGATAGACCATCGGAGCAGGATTGGCACCGCGAGAACGGCCGGACCGAAGGACGGTCGGCCGGACAACTCATGAAGGAGATCACCGAGGACATCTCTACGCTCATCCGCAAGGAGATCGAGCTTGCGAAGCAAGAGCTCGGGACATCCGTGGCGACCAAGGCCAAGGGGGCGGCGATCCTCGCCGTGGTCGCCGTGATGGGCTTCTTCATGCTGATCTTCTTATTGCTGGCGCTACGGGACGGTTTGGACAGCTTCCTCTGGACGTGGGTGGCGGATCTCGTGACGGTCGGCGTGCTGGGGATCATCGCCCTGGTAGCGGCACTCATCGCGAAGCGTAAGCTTGCGACCCCTATCACCGCAGACATGACCAAAAAGACGATCAAGGAAGATGTCGAATGGGCGAAGACGCTCGGCAAACAGTAGACGAGATAGAGAAGACGAGGGAAGAGCTTGCTCGGAAGGTCGACGACTTCGTCGACCGAGCGAAGGTTGAGGCGAGCGAGTTCGGCAAGAAAGCGGCAGTGGGCGTAGCCGCGCTCGCCGGGCTCGTCCTGGTGGGATGGTTCGCCAAGAAGCGCGTCCAAGACGACTAGCCCCTCGGTGGCCCCCCCTGATGCGCGGGAGCCCGCCGGCGCCGGATCGCTGGTGGGTCCCAAGACTTTCGTCAACATCCTTGGAGGGGGCGTTTCGCTCTACGGGCAGAAGTTCAAACAGCTCGCGCCGCCATATGTCGCCCTCGGGATCGCTATGCAGGTCGCGCTCCTCGGGCTTTCGATCTTCCTGGTGGACAACCCATCCGATGTCACCTCGTCGTACGTGTTCCTCCGGAGCGCGGTCCAGTCACTCTTGTTCCATCTGCCTGCAGCCCTGATCTCCGGCCTCTGCGTGGTCGTTCTCCTCGATCACATCATGGGGGTAACTACCAGCCTGGCCGGGGCCCGGTCGCGCGTCCGACCCCTGGCATCGCAACTTCTCGCAGCGGGTCTCTACGCGGCCATCCTCTCGCTCCTGGGGATCTTCTTGCCGACCGTGATCCTCGTTTTCCCGGCACTGCTCTTGACCCTCATGGGCCCCCCGATCCTCGTCCAGGTGATCGCTCATGAGCGCAAGACCCTTCAGGAGGCTCTCCCCCGCGCTCGATCGTTGTGGCGCAGACAGGTCCTGAGGGTGTTCCTCTACCTCTTCTCGATCGGCCTCGGCGTGACCCTTCTGTGGCTGGTCCTCGTGATAGGCGCACAGGGAGCCTTGACGTCCACCGACCTCGCCTTCTCCGGGCTCGGCGAAGTCCTCTTCGCACTCGGCGCCGGAGCCCTCTTCGGCCTGTCACTCCCATTGATGGTCACGATGTCGACGCTTGCGTATCTCGATCTTCGATCCCGCTCGGAAGAGGATTTCTCGCCGGCCGTCCTCGAGATGGAGAGCCGCCGCCCTCAGTGAAGCGGCGGCGTCTTCGGGTCGACTCCCCCCGAAGACCCGGCCGCGCCGGGTAGCCGCCAACCCGGGTTCACAGGGCCGATCCCCTCGCCGAGTCGAAGTCCGTGCTCGATCGCGCCCGACACGAAGTCCTTCCCTGCCCGCACCGCATCCACTAGATCGTCCCCGTGTGCCAGCCGCGCCGCGATCGCTGCGGAGAGGGCGCAGCCCGTGCCATGCGTGTCCTTGGTGTCGAAGCGCGGCCCATCGATCTCGGTGAAGTTGACACCGTCGTACAGGACGTCGACGGCCCCCTCGCCGCTTTCGAGGTGCCCGCCCTTCACCAACACGGACCGTGGTCCGAGGTCCTTCAGCGCTCGAGCCGCATCTCTCATCTCGTCGAGAGTGGTCACCGATCCGCCGAGGAGGCCTTCGGCCTCGAACAGGTTCGGCGTGACGACGGTGGCCAGAGGAAACAGATGCTCCTTCAAGGCCTCTATCGCGTCCTCCGCCAAGAGGCGATCGCGGTGCTTCGACACGAACACGGGGTCGACCACAAGACGGTCGATGGAGTGGATCTGCACCGCCTTCGCCGTCGCCTCGACGATCGCCGCCGAGGACAGCATCCCGGTCTTGGCGGCATCGACGCCGATGTCGGATGCCACGGCTTCGATCTGAGCGATCACGAACTCCGGCGGGACCTCATGGATGCCGGTGACGCCGACGGTGTTCTGCGCCGTAAGGGCGGTCAATGCGCTCATCCCGTGACAGCCGAGAGCGAAGAACACCTTCAGGTCCGCCTGTATGCCCGCTCCCCCGCCGGAGTCGGAGCCCGCGATCGTCAGCGCTCGAGGAAGGCCCTCGACGGGGTGAGCCTGTACCTGCAACTCGCTCCTCCGATCGGTCATGGATCTCTCAGATGCTCCCAGCCGAGCGTTCTCCACTCGTCGAGGGCGCGATCGCCGAGCGTACGGTCCGCTCCGCCCATAGTGCCGATCGGGGTAATCGGGGTCCCCATAGGAGCCAGCCGGCGCCGCGCATCCTCGATGCGATCGGACTCGATCGTGAAGAGCAGCTCGAAATCTTCTCCTCCGATCACCGCGAGTTCGAGGGACTCGGCCGCGTCGAGGTCATCGAGGGCAGGGTCGATCGGAAGGGCGGCCGCATCGACCGAGCATCCCAACGCGCTCGCATCGCACAGATGGCTCAGGTCGACCGCGAGACCGTCGGAGACGTCGATCATGGCGGTGACTCCCGCCCGGCGCAGAGCATCACCTTCCTTCAGGCGAGCTCGCGGCCTGCGCTGCCGCGCGGCGAGGCGGTCTCGATCGGAGGCGTCCAAGGTGGCGAGTGAATCGTCTCTCAGGATCCGAAGTCCGGCGGCGGCCCCTCCGAGCGACCCCGTGACGCAGATCGCTTCCCCCTCGCGCGCTCCCGAACGGTGCACACCCGGCCCGTCGAGCAGTCCCAGCAACGCAACGGAGAGGGTGACCTGGTCGCCCCCGCTCAGATCGCCGCCCGAGAGGCCCACTTCCCACTCCCTGGCGGCCGTGACGAGGCCGTCGCAGAGGCCGCTGACGAGGCCCAACTCGGTGCCCGGCGGGAGGGAAAGCGACGTGACCGCCCGGGAGGCACGACCACCCATCGACGCGATATCGGAGACGGTGGCCGCCATCGCCTTCCAGCCGACGTCTTCTCCAGAGCAGTAGGCCAAGTCGAAATCCAGGCCCTCTACGAGCATGTCGATCGTGAAGAGGAGGTGGGGGCCGGGGCACGGGAAGATCGCCGTGTCGTCTCCACCCCAGGTCTCGCCGGGCGGCGGGGGCGGCATCCGCTCGGCGATGGCTCTGAGGACCTCGACCTCGCCGAGAGAGGACACTGTGGACTCGCCGCTCATCGCGTATCCGAGATAGAAGCACCGGCGCTCACCACTTCACGCAGCCTACCGTCACCTTGCTAGGCTCACTCTTCCGTGTCCGACGGCCCCAAGCCGTGACACCCAGCAAGGAGGAAAGAGTGGCGGAGGTTCAGGCCTACATCTTGATCCAGACCGAGGTCGGTAAGGCCGCCCAGGTCGCCAAGGAAGTCCGCGAGATCGACGGCGTCGACGCCGCAGAGGACGTGACCGGTCCCTACGACGTCATCGTGCGCGCCAGCGCGGGCAACGTCGACGACCTCGGAAAACTCGTCGTTGCGAAGATCCAGTCCGTCGAAGGAATCACGAGGACCCTCACCTGCCCCGTCGTCCACCTCTGAGCGACGCAGCGACGCGTCGGGACCGCGATCTCGGTCTAGGGACGCGCGCTGTACATCCTCCTTCGATAACGGAGCAACCGGGCGCTCCGATGGCGCCCGTCCTCGATCCATCGTCGACGTACTGGTTCACCGACGCGGACGAGTTCGCCGACGCGAGCCGCGACAAGACCGGCGCTGGCTACGTGTATTCACGCTGGGCGAATCCAACGGTGGACGCATTCGAGGCCGCCGTTGCCGATCTCGAATGCACCGAAGGCGCCGAGGCCTTCGCCAGCGGCATGGCGGCTATCACGAGCATCTGCCTAGCCTCGTGCAAGAGCGGGGACCGCATCGTTGCCGCCCGTCAGTTGTACGGAGGGAGCCATGAGTTGCTCGCATCGATCCTCCCGCGCTACGGGATAACCGCGGAGTTGTTCGATGTTCACGACTTCGACGGGATCAAGCGCGTCCTTGCTGGAGCGAAACTCCTCCTCTGCGAGACGATCGGCAACCCACGCATCGAGGTAGCGGATCTTCCCACCCTCGCGAACCTCGCCCAGAACGCAGGCGTGCCGCTGGTCGTCGACAACACCTTCGCCAGCCCGGCCCTGTGTCGCCCGGTCGAGCTAGGAGCCACGCTGTCGGTGCACTCCGCTACCAAGTTCATCGGGGGGCACCACGATCTCTTGGGCGGGATCGCCTGCGGCAACTTAGAGGCGCTGAGGCCCATCGCGGAGCTCAACCGCGAATTCGGGGCGACGCTGTCTCCCTTCAACGCGTGGCTGGCTCTGCGCGGCTTGATGACGCTTCCACTCAGGGTCGAACGAGCGTGCGCGTCGGCACTGCGCGTTGCGGAGTACCTGTCGGGGCACTCGCGCATCGACCAGGTGTACTACCCGGGTCTCGACGACGACCTATCCAAGCCGCTCGCCGACAAGCTCCTCGGTGGGCACGGCGGTGGAA
>JALZOM010000125.1 GCA_030913945.1 Actinomycetota bacterium | reverse complement strand
GGCGATGGATTCGGAGGCGGCCTACGTGGAGGCTCTCGCCGCGGTGGACACGATCGCGCGGGAGGGCGATTCGCTGACGCTCACCGGACCCGACGCGGAGCTTCATTTCGAGGGGTTGTCTCCTCCTCCCGTCGCGCAACTCACCGACACCATCTGGCGACTCGACTCCCTGATCGAGGGAACCGGTCCCGAAGGAACGGCCGTGTCCGCAGCACCGGCTCGTCTCATCTTGCGAGGCGACGGAGAGTTGTCGGGTTCCACTGGGTGCCGTGAGTTCGAGGGCGAATGGCTACAGCGGGGCGACGAGATCCTATTCACGAGACTCACCACAGAAGGCGACTGCCCACCGGACCTGCAAGAGCAGGACAACCACATCCTCGGCGTACTTGGAGACGGCTTCACGGCCGAGATCGAAGAACAAAGCCTGGTGGTTTTCGGCAAGGCCGAGCTCGGTCTTCAGTACACGGCCAAGCTGGAGAGCTAGATCGGCGAGGAGCCGGCGCGCGACTTTCAGCGAGCCTGAGCTGCCGCCGGAGAGAGGTAGGGGGCGGCCTCTACGCCTCGGCCCCATCCCTGGGGTCGGGGACCCACTCATAAAGAACGTCCGGCTCGTTCTCCTCGTTCTCCTGACCGAAAGCGATCGCTCGGAAGCCATGGCGCTCGTAGAAGCGTCTTGCTCCTTCGTTGCGGGCGAACGTGTAGAGCTCCAATCGCAAGGGGGACAACGCGCGCGCCTGCACGAGCAACGCGGTTCCGATCCCTCGGGCGTGCCAGCGAGGATGGACGTAGAGATTCTCCAACCTCTCTCCATCTAGCGAGAAGAAGCCGACGATCCCACCGTCCATCTCCGCTACGCAAACGACGGTTGTCGGCAGGATCGTGTCTCGGACCCATGCCCGGGTCTCCTCGTCGGTGTGCACCGAGGGCAGATATGGCTGCGACAACTTGCGAGCGGCTAGAAAGACATCTCCGATGTCGCTTGCATCTCGTTGGCGGCCCAGTCGCAGCTCGGGGAGATCAGTCATGTTCCGACGATACGGCAGCGGTAGGGCCCTATACGATCTGCGAAGGCTCAACGTGCAGGTCGGTCGCGTGATCCCTTGTTGCCCGACGGTGAAGTCGGACTACGAGGAACCTCCCTTACATCAGCGGGGCCACACCGAAACCGACCGTGAAGCGACGACACCAGATGACCGCGCTCCGGTACGCGGAGAGATCGGTTCCCGCCGGCACCTCGTAGTTCTGATCGCCCCGGTTCCCCTTTAGGGGCCCGAGGTCGATGAACCGCTCGCCGTACGCATACCAGTCGTCGGAGGCCGGGATCTCCGATAGATAGACCCTGAGGTCGGGTCCGTTAGAGGTGTCCAGGTTCTCCAGTCGAAGGAACCGACTCCCGTCCGTCAGGTCCAGGAGCTGAGCAGTTCCCGACGTCGGGTGCTCGAGTCCCTGGAAGGCCCCCTCGGCAAGCACCGATGGTTCCTTCGAAGCGGGGGAGCGCTGTCCGTCCGATGAGTTCGGTTCACCACCATCCGATCGAAGTGTTGGGGGCGCCTCGTCGACGGTCTCTTCGATGAAGAGCTTGTGAGGCTGGAACCAGACGACGACGAACACCCCCGCAATTACGACGAGAACGGCGGCGGCCCAGGCGGATCGACGATGGGCGTTGATGAACTCCCGCATGGGCCCATTATCAATGAGTGAGTCGTCTAATGAACTAGGGCCTCTCGAGGATCAGCTTCAAGGTATTCAGGTCGTCTTGAACGAGGCGCGCATCCTCCGCGAACTGCTCCGCTGACGTGTCTAGGGATCTGAACAGAGTGAACGTCACCTCGGCTCCATCACCGTTCGGTACGACCCGCATGCGATTGGAGAATAGCTCGCCGGATGCCGCAGTGACGTAATGGTCGGCGACGCCGAACTCGTTGCGTTCGGCGAAAGCGATCCTCACAGGCCCATCCGCGGCCGCGACCATCCATCCCTGTGCGTCTTTGGTAACCGCCTGCGCAAAGCCCGGCGCCCAGAGCGGAAGGTTCTCCGGATCGACGACGAAGCTATAGACGTCCTCCTGAGAACGCTCGATGGAGGTGCTGACGATTCGCGTCTCCAAGACAGTCATGCGCGCCCGTCGAAAGTCTGAGACAGGAGGCTAGCGAGCGATCTTGAACGATGTGATCGTGAACGGCATATCGTCGAAGGCGGGGGGGTCGGATTCATACCCATCCATCCTGAAGTATCCCTAGTCGGGTTCGTGCCCGGGTCGGGGTTCGCTCTTGTCGGTGTGGCGCAAAAGAAAGATGACCGCCCCCAACCCCACCACCACCGCCGTGAGGATCCCCATCTCCAACATGGCGTCGGCGAAATCCGGCGTACCCGAAAGCTCCTTGGCCTCGGCACTCACCACAACCAGACGTCGGATGGCGGCCACCACTCCAACGACGAGGAACGGCTCGCTGACCAGGACCTTCTCGTCGATAACCGCCCGGATCGAATGGATGAGCTCGGTGAGGATGAATACCAGCAGCAGCCCGTCGAGCAAAGCGAGGATCAGGGTCGTGAACGGGCTCTTGGTGATGTTGCTGAAGAATTCATAGACGACGTACCCGAAGAGTCCGACCCCGGCAAGAGACAGCGCGAGCGCAACGCCGACGTAGAACAGGTCCTCGACCAATCCGAACGCTTGCTCGGTGCGTTCGCGGATGACTCCCTCTCTTTTTCCTCCCTCAGGGTTCTTCATACCTGCACGCTAAGCCGAGCCCCGGCCAAAGAGCCGGATTCCGGCCAGGTTTCGAAGTTCGCCTGTTAGAGAACGCAGCGGACGGAGAGTATGGGCGGAAGGTGGCGTGCCAGGCTCGCCCAATTCGCGCCGCCGTCGACCGACCCGAAGACCTCTCCCGACGTCGAGCCGAAATAGAGGCCGAGGTCGCTGCCGGTGCGGCCGTCGTCGCAGAACGCCTGACGCAGCACGGTCAGCAGGGCGTTTCTCTGGGGCAGGCCTTCGCCACGAGCGGTCCACGTCGAACCTTTGTCGTTGGTCTCGTAAACGCGCACCTTGCCCTCTGGAGTCGTGCGGTCCTCGGCGCCGACCAGAGGTATCACGAAGGCTCGCTGACTGTCGTTCGAGTCGATCACGAGTGGGAAGCCGAAGTCAGATGGAAGGCCGCTCCTTACGCCGATGTCGTTCCATGTCTCTCCCGCGTCGTCGGAACGGTAGACGCCGCCGTGAAACTGCATGAAGATCGTGTCCGGCTCAACAGGGCTTCGCTTGATGTCGTGGACGCAGAGAGCGACGGCGCCCTCGCGCGCATCCTCCGGGATGTAGAGGGGAACGAGTCCAGTGAACCCCGTTCGCCACGACTCGCCACGATCGTCGGAAAGCCAGACGCCGGCAGCCGAGATGCCGACCGCTAGGCGATCTGGATCCCCCGGCCAGGGACACACTGAGTGCAGGCACATCCCTCCGGCACCCGGTTGCCACTCGGCTCTCTCGGGCCGATCCCAAAGGCCGCGGTTCAGATCCCACGTCCGGCCCCCGTCGTCACTGCGAAACAAGGCCGCGGGCGCGACGCCCGCGTAGACAACGCCGTCGGCCATCCCGGGCTCGATCGTCCAGATGCGCTCCACGGTGGCGCCGGCGTCATCAGGAAAGACGGGCCCTTTAGTCTGCTCCCAACCTTTTGTCGCATCGTCCGATATGAAGACGCGCGGGCCGTAGTAGGGGTTCGTCACCGAGGCGAGATAGGTGTTCGTTCGTGGATCGCGAAGCGCGTACTCGACCTCGATGCCTTCGAACGCTCGCCCGGCCACCTCCATCGGTTCCCCGCGCGCGCCGCGTAGCGTTACCAGTCCCTTGCGGGTGCCCACCAGTAGCTCGATCTCATCGGAGCCACCGGAGATGGCTGGGAGGATGCGCACCTCGTCCGCGTCCCCTATCGGGTTGTCGAGCCCGACGACCTCACCGTTGAGAAAGATCTTCACGTGAGGGCGGAGCACGCCTTGCTCGTTCGTGATGCGGCGCGCAAGACCTGGATAGCGCGACTCGAGCTCGCCCACCAGCGCGCCAACATCCCCGGCCGAGACAGCGACCTGGCCCTCGCCTCCGCTGAGCTCGCGCAGCGAGGCCGGGAGATGCACGATGGTCATGACGTAGACGCTAGCAAACTTGGGCGGTCGCGGGCCAACATCAGAGGGGATCGACCCGTGGCTCGGCACCGGGCCCTGAATGGCGCGGCATCAGCCGAGCTCGGGCGGTGGGGCGGTGGGGGAGTTGATCTGGCGCTGCCACCAGCCGACGTTGTGCCACCCTCCGAGCTTGAATCCAACGTTCCGCTGCTCCGCCACCTGCTCGAAGCCGGCCGATTCGAAGAGACTGACGCTCACGGGATTCGGAAGAGCGATCCCTGCGAAGGCATTCACGAATCCCCGATGGGTAAGTCGATCGATCAAGGCGCCAAGGAGTTCTCTGCCCAGACCCGAACCCCTCGCCTCGGTTCCCAGATAGATCGAGACCTCGACGGACCATCGGTAACCGGCTCGTTCGTGAAACGGCGCAGCGTACGCATATCCAATGAGCTGCCCTGCGCGTTCGTAAACGAGCCATTCATGGCTTCTCGAGATGCGTCTCCGGAGCTCCTGTTCCGAGGGCACCTCGGTTTCGAAGGAAACCATCGTCTCCCGCACAATCGGAGCGTAGATCGCTTGGATCGCCTCAGCGTCGACGGGCGTGCCAGACCTGATCATCGTCTTCATTCTGCTACGGACCTCGGGACCTTCCGACAAAGGTCCACCCGGACCTGAAGTGGGGCTGAATCAATGGGCTTGCTTTCAGCAGGCCTTCAGTCAAGCTTTCAAGACCAGCCCGCGATGAAGTCGGGTGCGCAGGCGAGCAAGGAGCACGATGCGAGTACTGGTGGTAGAGGACGAGAAGCGCCTGGCTGCCGGCCTGAAGAAGGGGCTGGAGGCGGAGGGTTTCGCGACCGATGTGGCCCTGAACGGCCCCGACGGTCTCTGGATGGCTCGCGAGAATCCCTATGACGCGATCGTTCTCGACATCATGTTGCCGGGGTTGAACGGGTTCGAGATCTGCTCCTCGCTCCGACGCGAAGGCAGGTGGACGCCGATCCTCATGCTGACCGCCAAGGACGGCGATCTCGATGAGGCCGAGGCGCTGGATCTCGGCGCAGATGACTACCTAACGAAGCCGTTCTCTCATGTCGTTCTCGTCGCCCGCCTCCGAGCACTCCTGCGCCGCGGAGCACCCGAGCGACCCACCATCCTCGAAGCAGGGGACCTAAGGCTGGACCCGGGCTCGAGGAAGGTGTCGAGGGGCGTGGCCGAGGTAGAGCTCACGGCGCGCGAGACGTCGCTACTCGAGTTCCTTCTTCGACGCAAGGGGGATGTGGTCTCGAAACGTCAGATCCTCGAGCACGTTTGGGATGACGATTTCATGGGCGATCCCAACATCGTCGAGGTCTACATAGGCCATCTGCGGAACAAGCTAGACAGGCCCTTCGAGAAAGCCTCGATCGAGACGGTGCGGGGCGCCGGCTATCGCTTGGACGCCGATGGGACCTAACCGCGCAGGGTCTTGGCTGGCCAGGCTGCGTGAGAGCAGTAGCACCGTGAGGGTTAGGACCACCCTGGGAGCCGTGGCGGTTCTCGGTTTGTCCTTGATCGTTGCCTCCGTCGCACTGGTGGTGTTCATCCGGCGTTCGCTCACCGACGACGTGCGAGCGGCTGCCCGAATGAGGGCCGCGCCCATCTCGAGCGATCTCGCGAGCGGCATTTCTCCGACCACCTTCACGGACACATTTGGAG
>JALZOM010000188.1 GCA_030913945.1 Actinomycetota bacterium | reverse complement strand
TTCGGCGCGCTCGCCGCGCGGCATGGACCCCGCCTGTACATGGCTGCCGGACCGGCCGTGATGGGGCTCGGTCTCCTGTGGCTCATCCGGATACCCAGCACCAGTGAGGGCTGGGCGGTGACCCTCTCGGACGCGGGAAGCTACGTACCTCCAACCGACTACCTCATCGACGTGCTCCCCGCACAGATCGTGTTCGGGATCGGATTGATGATCATGGTTGCCCCTCTGACCACAGCTCTAATGCGTTCGGTCCCGGTCGACAACTCCGGAGTGGCATCGGCGGTGAACAACGCCATCTCGCGCGTCGGTCCGCAATTAGTGGGGGCGCTTTTGTTCATCGCCATCAGCGCAACATTCACTTCAGCGCTTGGCGGGCTCGCTCCCGATGCCGGATCCAAGACGAGCGAGATCAGTCCGCTCAACCAACCCCCCGCGGATTCAAGTCCGGAGCTGGCCGCCGCAGTGCTCGAAGCATCTACAGATGCGTTCCGTCTGGCCATGCTCGTCTCGGCGCTGTTGTGCTTCGCGGGAGCCGCCGTTAACGCAGCCGGCATCAGCAATCAAGCCTTCATGCACAACGAACCCACGAAGGAGCCGCTGAGCACTCCAGTACCCGGGGCTACGAGCGGCTCGCAGGCGAATGCCTAAGGCAAGCGGTCTCTCGCCCGATGCGGGTACGCCGCTGCCGGGCGGAACCCTGACGTTCCTCTTCACCGACATAGAGGGTTCGACCAGGCTCCTGCAGGCGCTCGGTGAACGCTACGGCGAGGTACTCGCCCGACATCACGAGATCCTCCGCGAGGTGCTCGTCGGGCAGAATGCCATCGAGGTCGGCACCGAGGGCGATGCTTTCTTCATCGTGTTCTCCCAGGTATCGGACGCTATCAACGCAGCGGTTCGGGCGCAGCGGAAGCTGCATGACCACGACTGGGGGCCGGGAACCGAAGTAGCGGTTCGCATGGGCATCCACACTGGAGAGGCACGGCGCTTGGGCGATCGGTATGTCGGCATCGACGTGCACCGTGCTGCCCGGATCGCCGGCGCCGCCCACGGGGGCCAGATCTTGTTATCTCGTCTGACTGCCGAACACGTGCGTTCCTCATCGGCGATCGACCCAGGGGTTCGGTTGGTGGAGCTCGGCGACTTCCGACTGAAGGACCTGGAGCAGCCAGAGCATCTGTTCCAACTGAACATCGACGATCTGCCGGGCGATTTCCCACCGCCCTCGACACTGGATCATCCGCTCGAGCTCCCGCGGCTTGCGGGGTCCTTCGTCCGTCGCGACAAGGAACAACGGGAGATCGTCGAGCTCCTCCGCTCTGATCGTCTGGTCACTCTTACCGGGCCCGGTGGGACAGGGAAGACTCGATTGGCAGTTGAAGTCGCCAGGCAGGTGTCCGAAGAGTTCTCGGCCGGGACCTTCTTCGTACCGCTCGCGCCGATAGGTGACCACGAGCTCGTAGCCGCGACCATCGCAAAGACCCTGCGGATCCGCGAGATCGGTACGCGCCCGATCACCGAGTCACTGCACGACTTCTTCAGGGACAAGAACATCCTCCTCGTCGTGGACAACTTCGAGCATGTGATCGACGCAGCACCGATGCTCGCTGCTCTACTGATGAACGGTGAAGGGTTGCGGATCCTGGTCACGAGCCGTGCACCGCTTCACGTGAGCGGCGAGAGAGAGTTCCCGGTTCCGCCGATGAGCGTGCCCATTCCTGCACGAAACGAGAACGCCGATCAACTCCTTGCCTACGAAGCCGTCACGCTTTTCGAACAACGCGCTCGCGAGGTGCGACCCGGGTTCTCCATCACTCCCGGCAATGCAAGAGCCGTTGCGGAGATCTGCTCTCGACTGGACGGACTCCCACTCGCGATCGAGCTCGCGGCGGCCAAGTCGCGGTTCCTCACCCCCGCCGACATCGACGACCGGCTGGAGGATGCCCTGTCCTTACTGGCGGGAAGATCGCGCGATCGGCCGGAACGGCAACAAACGCTCCGCAACGCGATCGCGTGGAGCTATGGACTGCTCGAAGAGCACCCCAAGGCCCTGCTGCGAACCCTAGGGATCTTCTCGGGCGGGTGGACCTTCGAGGCAGCTGAGGCAACATGCGCGAATCAGACGGGAAAGACCGGGGATCTGCTGCAAGGGATGGAAGCGCTGGTGGACAACAGCCTCGTGGTGATGCGCGAGGACGACATCACAGGCGAATCGAGATTCTTCATGCTGCAAACCATCAGGGAGTTCGCGCTCGAGTGCCTCGGCGAAGAAGGCGAGAGCGAGGACCTGAGGCGGCGGCACGCGATGTACTTCCTCTCTCTTGTCCGCAAGGCGAACGAAAACATGTTCGTCGCGGGCATGAAGTGGCCTGACCGACTGGAGGTGGAGCACGACAACCTCCGCGACGCTCTGCGATGGGCTAAAGAAACTCGGAACGCGGATGTCGGACTCGAACTTGCTACGCGCGCGTGGCGTTTCTGGCAAGTGCGGTCCCATCTCGCGGAAGGCAGGCGCCATCTGGCGGAGCTGCTCGCCATGGAAGAGTCATGGGACTTCCCCCGACTACGGGCGCCGGCATTGAACGCGATCGGGGGACTGTCATACTGGCAGAACGACTACGACGCGACCCGACGCTATTACCAGGAGGCACACGACACATACAACGTCACGGGCGAGGCCACGGGGTTGGCCGAATCCTTGTACAACCTCGGGTTCCTATCGTTGATAGAGCGCCGGCCCGATGAGGCTCTCGAAACGCACCAGCGGAGCCTCGCTATCTACGAGCAGGTTGAAGACGAGAGTGGCGCCGCTTATGCGAAGTGGGCGATCGGCATGGCGCATCTTCAGCGACGGGAACTGGATGCAGCTCACGCCCTGGCCCTCGAGGCAAAAGAGACCTTCGACAGACTCGAGAATTGGTTTGGGCAGAGTCTTGTCGACTTCATCCTGTACCAGGTGGAGAGGCTAGCCGGGAATCACGAGGAGGCTCTCCGCATGATGATCGCATCCCTCGACCTGCCCGGGGTCACCGGCGACGTCTCGTCGATGACTAGTCTCATCGAACTGCTGGCCGACAGCCTCATCGCTCTCGGCCATGCGCGACTTGGGGTGCGGTTGGCGGGAGGAGCGGACAGGGCCGAGCGTGAGTACGGGGGTGGCGCCCCTCGGGCATTGCTGGAAGTGTCCGATCCTAGGGACCTTGCACGAGCGCAGCTGAACGACGACGAGATCGAGGCGGCCTGGGAGGAAGGAGCCCGCTTGTCTCTGGACGAGATCATCGCCCTTGCCCGAAAGGGAGGCGAAGCGTGATGATATACCGCTTTTCACCCTGCAGCGCGTGTGAGGATGAGGTAGAACGCAAGTGGAACTGATCGAACCCGGAAGGAGACCTCATTGCGCGGTATGGGCATCATCACCTTGATCTATCTGGTCGTCGGCGTCCTGGTTGCGGTGGCCAAGGACTATTTCGGGGGCGTGGACGACGTTTTCGACCTCGTCAACATCCTTCTGGCGATCGTGCTCTGGCCCCTCGTACTGCTGGGCGTCGATTTCAGCCTCGGTGGAGGAGAAAAGGGTGGGGACAAAGGAGGAGACAAGAAGAACGGCGCTCTACTGCTGGGCCCCTCTTCGTACCTGTACCTCCGCACCCTCATCCAAGAGCGGATCTCGAAGGCAGCGCTCGAGCGGCAACGCATCCCCTAGTCTGATCTGAGGGCCCCGTCTCGACCACCCGAGCCGGCCAGGCTCTAGGCTTCGGCGCGATGGAAGAGGAAGCGCCGGCGGCGCGCAGGGATCCCCTGGATACACCTCCTCCTGCGTTCTCCTTGGGGGAGGCTCGTGCCGTTGCCGAGCGCGTCTTCGGCATCGCGGGAGCAGCGACGCCGCTCGGAAGCGAGCGCGACCAGAATCTCCGCCTCGCAGCGGATGATGGCGCCTGCTTCCTGCTGAAGATCTCGAACCCCGCCGATCAGCGGGAAGCGTTGGAGATGCAGAGCCTGGCGATGCTCCACATCGCAGCGGTGGATCCCGACCTTCCCGTGATGCGGCCTCAGCGGTCGCTCGACGGCGGCTATCACGCCGAGGTCGAAGGACAAGATGGTCGCACCCACATCGTGCGGCTATTCAGCTTCCTGCCGGGACGCGCTGTCAGCGCCCCCGAGCTCCAGACCTCGGAACTATGGGCCGTCGGAGCGGCGGTCGCGCGCATCGGGACCGCATTGCGTGGGTTCTTCCACCCGGCCGGCGGATACGAGATCCTTTGGGACCTCAAACACACGCCGCGGTTGAGGAACCTGCTGAAGCACGTGTCCGATGGATCGCGACGGGAGATGGCCGAACGGGTCTTGGAGCGGTTCGAACAACGCGTGAGCCCAAAGTTGCCCAGCCTGCGCGCACAGATGATCCACAACGACCTCTCGTTAGACAACATCCTCCTGGATGAGTCGCATCAAGTTAGCGGGATCGTCGACTTCGGGGATCTCACCCACACGGCGTTGATCTGCGATCTAGCCATCGCGCTGGTGTCTCTCATGTGGGACGCGCCCGATCCGATGGGCGCGTGTCGAACGGCGATCGAGGGTTACACGTCTTTCGGGTCCATCGAGGAGGCGGAGGCCGCGCTACTAGGAGACCTTGTCGGCGCACGACTCGTCGCCCTCGGACTCATCGCTCGTTGGCGAGTCGATCGGTACCCGGAGAACGCGGACTACATCATGGAGAACGAAGAACGCACCTGGGCTCTCCTTGACTACCTGGACACGCTCACCTGGCCGCAGGCGGAGGAACGCTTCCGCGCAGCATGTCTCTCGGAGACGGCCGCACGATCTAGCCCACGACCTCCGATCAAGGAGCTGATGGAACGGCGGCGTCGCGTGCTCGGGCCGGCCCTTTCGGCCTTGACCTACGACCAGCCGCTTTATCTGGTTCGAGCGCAAGGGACGCGTATGTACGACGAACAGGGCGCCGCTTATCTGGATGCCTACAACAACGTTCCCGTGGTCGGCCATTGTCATCCCCGAGTCACCGCTGCGATCGCCCAACAGAGCCGGACGCTCAACACCAACACGCGCTATCTGCACGACTCCGTTGTCGAGCTAGCGGAGCGCCTTGTCGCAACCATGCCGGGGGGCCTCGACACCGTCATGTTCTTCAACTCGGGAAGCGAAGCCAACGACATCGCGTGGCGTCTCGCCACCACCCATACCGGCGGGACCGGAGCTGTGGTGACCGCTCACGCCTATCACGGGGTGACCACCGCAACCATCGCCTTCTCTCCCGAGGAATGGGTGGAAGGCCGACAGCCACCACACATAGAAACCGTGCCTCCCCCGGACGCTTATCGGAGCGGCGACTACAGCCCCGAGCCAGCCGAGGCGATCGGTATGGCACTCGATGCGCTGACGGTTCGAGGGATGAAACCTGCAGCGTTCTTCGTCGATCCCCTCTTCACGAGCGACGGGATACACACACCTCCACCCGCCTATCTTCAGAAGGTCATCCGCGCGCTTCATCAGGCAGAAGCTTTGCTCGTGGCGGACGAGATTCAGTGCGGCTTCGGCCGGAGCGGCACCCACCTTTGGAGTTTCGAAAGCTCAGGCATCACACCCGACTTCGTGACGCTTGGGAAGCCGATGGGGAACGGCCACCCCATCGCCGCCGTGGTGACGCGACGAGAGATCGCCGAGCGTTTCGCGCAACAGAGCGACATGTTCAGCACGTTCGGCGGTAATCCCGTGGCATGTCGAGCAGCACTGGCCGTTCTCGACGTCATCGAGGAGGAAGATCTGAGGTCGCAAGCGCAAGAAGTCGGGTTGCACCTCCGCGAGGGACTCGAACAGCTGCAAGAACGACACCCTTCGATCGGTGACGTCCGCGGCACGGGGCTTCTCGTCGGGGTCGAACTCATCGAAGAATCGACGACGCAAGAGCCGGCTCCACGCCTAGCCGCGAGCGTCATGGAGAGGATGCGCGAGCGGGGGGTCCTTATCGGGAGCACCGGGCCCGCTGCGAACGTACTGAAGATCCGCCCGCCGCTCGTGCTCACACACGACGATGCAGATGGCATCGTCGATGCCCTCGATGCGGCGCTGAGCGGACCCACCGCCGGCTGAGTGCGAGCCTTCCGTAGCGTCAGCCGACGCCGAGGGTGCTACGGCTCGCTTCGAGAGCCTGCATCGCGTTCGTCCAGTCCGACTCCAGCGTCTGTTGGCGCCTGCGACCTTCTTGGTACTTGCGAGAGATCTCGGCCACATCGGCCCCGGCCATGTAGGTGTCTGGCCGGGCCAGTGTCTCTTCGAGTTTCTTGAGTTCGACGTTAAGCCGGTCCATGTCCTTCTCGATCTTCCTAACCTTGTCCTGGACCGCCTTGGTTTCGGCACGCCGTTGGGCCTCGAGCCGCTTCTGCTCCTTGGTCTTGGG
>JALZOM010000028.1 GCA_030913945.1 Actinomycetota bacterium | reverse complement strand
GGGTGAGTTCGATCAAGCCTTCAGCTATGACCGTGTTCGCATCGACCCGGCGTCCTCGACCCTCAACCAGGCGATCGACCGCGCGAATGTGAGCTACGACGAGCTGGCCAATAGGGCGAACACGATCTCGGATATCGGGACTGTGGCGGTGGTCCTCTTCGCCGCGTTGATCCTTGCACTGCTCCAGCGGCAGCGCACGAAATGGGCTCGCCACATGGCTCATCAAGCGCTGCACGATCCGCTCACGAATCTCCCGAATCGCGTTCTCTTGAAGGACAGGGTGGAGCATGCGCTCGCGCGCTCCGCTCGAAGCGAAACGAAACACGCGGTGCTGCTCTTCGACCTCGACAACTTCAAGTCGGTGAACGACACCCTGGGACACGACATCGGGGACCGCTTGCTCGTCGGCGTCGCCGAACGATTGAGCGACTGCCTCCGTCCCGGCGATACCGTTGCACGACTCGGTGGGGACGAGTACGCGATCTTGCTCGAGGATGTCGAGAACGCGAAGGTGGCTAAGGCAGTCGCTCGTCGCGTGTTGGCGAGTCTGTCCGAACCTTTCGAGCTCAAGGACCATCGAGTCCTCGTGAATGGAAGTATCGGGATCGCTCTCTGCACCCATCTCGACGTGATGGAGGACATCCTCGCTAACGCAGATGTCGCGATGTATTCAGCGAAGGCGCGAGGTAAGGGAACCTGCGACGTCTACGAGCCCGACATGCGCCATGCACTCGTGACGCGGGTCGACCTCGAGAGCGATCTGCGGCGCGCGCTAGAGGGTGATCAGTTCATCCTGGAGTATCAACCCATCATCGAGGTGACGAGTGGCGCCGTCGCCGGCGTCGAGGCGTTGGTGCGATGGATGCATCCGACGCGTGGATTGGTGCCCCCGCTTGACTTCATCCCCCTGGCGGAGCAGACGGGGCTGATCCTGCCGTTGGGCAAGTGGGTGCTCGAAACGGCAGCGGCACAGACGAAGCAGTGGCAGCGGGAGCATCCCATATCGCCGCCGCTGCGCGTAGGAGTGAACCTCTCGGCTCGCCAGTTGCAGGACGGCGATCTCATCAACGAGATAAGTGAGGTTCTGGACGCGACGGGACTGGAACCCTCGAGTCTGATCCTCGAGGTCACCGAGAGCGTCCTTATGCGCGATACGCAGAGCACCATGGAGATCCTCAAAGAGATCAAACGGTTGGACGTCCAGATCGCGGTGGACGACTTTGGAACCGGCTACTCGTCGCTCAGCTATCTCAAACACTTCCCAGTCGACGTGATCAAGATCGATAAGTCGTTCATCGACGGCATCGAAGTGTCCGAGGAGGATGCGAAGCTCGTGCGTGCCATCATCCAGCTGGGCGAAAGCCTGGGCCTGAAGACGGTCGCCGAGGGGATCGAGACGCGCGCTCAGCTAGAGGAGCTCCGCCGCCTCGGTTGCAAAGAGGGTCAGGGTTTCTATGTCGCGCGGCCGCTCGATCAGGTGATGATGGGCATAGTGCTCGAGAAGGGGATATTCGAAGACGATCAGGAGTTCTCGGCCGCGGCTCCGGAGTCCGCCGCCTGATCCATCCCTCCGCAACGGTTCATCTCGAACCACACCGCCGTGTGTCCGTTGCGGTCGATCCCCCACTCGTCGGCCAGATGGTCCACCCATCTGAGACCTCGGCCCGAGGACGCGAATGGTGCGACCTCGCTCGGTGAGAGATTGGCTCCCGTCCCATCGTCGGTGACGATCACGCGAACGGCGGCGGATCCGACCTCGACCCGGATCGTCATCTCGTCGCTTCCCGAGTGCTCGACGCTGTTCCAAAGCAGCTCGTGAGCTAGAAGACGCAAATGCTCCTGTCCATCCTGCATTAGGGGCACATCGATCGAGCGTAGCCAGGTGCGAGCCCACCACGCCGCCTTGCCCTCGCATGGAAGCTTCAACTCGAAGTCGTGAAGGGTCGCTCGCCAGGCCTTGGCGTGGTCCGGCTGCGCCGAATCCGCGACGACCCGCAGCTCGGTACGTCGAAGATCTTCGGGTCCGATCGATCGAGCGCCTATCGAGGGGACAGCGGTGGCGTTCACAAGAGCACCGTTCGAACGATCACGAACACCATGAGGAAGGGCCAGGTCGCAAGGAGGAATCCGAGGAAGATGAGGGCGAGGTCGTGGCCAGCCTTCACCGGGTGCACCGTGAGCGTCAGAGGTCTGCGTCTCTGCATCTATTCACCTCCCGGCCGCCCAGCCGAAGGAGGATTACCCTGTTACAGAGCAAGCAAACCGATGGAACCAGATCAGGCCTTGAGATCGGCCCTCGGGTCGGGAAGCGGGGTCAGGACGTCCTTGAGGCGGTCGCGCAGGTGCTCGAAGTTGGGCGGTAGCGAAAGGCCCTGGCCCAGCGTCTCGAGATCCTCGTCGGCCGTGAAGCCGGGGCCCAGGGTGGCGATCTCGAACAGGACGCCCGAGGGCTCGCGGAAGTAGATGGAGCGGAAGTAGAAGCGGTCGATCACCGGAGTTGGTGACGCTCCGGCCTCGTCCACGCGCCGGCGCCATTTCTCGTGTTCGTCCATCGGCGACGCCCAGGCGACGTGGTGAACGGTGCCCGCCCCGCTGAGTGGCCGCTCGCCCGGTGGTGCATCGAAGCGGTAGAACCCACCCCGATGGGAGCCGCGCGCCACCCACGCATCATCTCCGGCGGGATCGAACCCGAGGACCTCCTCGAGGAGTTTCGTGCTGTCTTCGGGGGCCCTGCTGTAGGCGCGCACGCCTTCGAATCCGCGGATGGCGTGCTCGGCCGGGACTTCCGGGTGCTCCGCCAGGAGCGGCTCGTCCCCCGAGGTGTCCGGCACGAGTTCGAGGTCGAGACCCTCCGGATCGGACAGCACGAGCGAGCCATTCGAGCGTTCGAGCTTCGTGCTGGCTGCTTCGAGCCTCTGCTGCCAGAAGTCGAGGGACGCTTCCGAACCCACGCGAAAGGCCACCCGGTGCACCATCCCGTCGCCCGCCCGGCCGGGGGGCACGCCCGGGTACTCGAAGAAGGTGATGTCCGAGCCGGCGCTTCCCCGCTCGTCCGCATAGAACAGGTGATAGACGGTCGGGTCATCCTGGTTGACGGTCTTCTTCACCATCCGTAGACCGAGGAGACCCGTGTAGAACTCGACATTCCGCGGGGCGTCGCCGGTGATGGCGGTGACGTGATGGATCCCTTCGAGCTTCATGGATCTCCTTCGTCTCTCGGCCGGGCCAAGGTTCCCGAGCCTAAAGGATGCACAAACTACGTAATCCATTTCGTCCGGTTTTCAGAGATGATTCCTATGCTAGGTGTCCGGTACAGCCCGATTTAGGTCGAAACCCTATTGTGGAGGCTGTCAAAGTCTCCCAAGATGGGTCTCTAGGCCTAGTTGACGACGAAGGGGACCCGTCATCAATCGCAAAGCTGCTCTTTCCGTGCTTCAGATCATCGCTCTCGTGAGTGTCGGCCTGATGGGGAAATGACCATCGCGTAGGTCTCTTCGAACTTGTTGCCCACCTCGATGCTCGCCGCGGGATTGAGGTCTCCCTTCGCGGGGCGGACCGCCTGAGGGTGCCGGTCGAGGCCCCCACGCCTCCTCGGCTGCACGACCTTGCGGGGACCGGGCACGCCGGATTACGTTCTCGAGATGGATCCTCCTAAGTATCGGGCCGCCCTTCCTCAGTTGGAGGGAGGGCTCTTCCTTACCGATGGTGGCATCGAGACGACCCTGATCTTTCACCGCGGTCTCGATCTTCCGATGTTCGCCGCCTTCGATCTCTTGAAGGACAAAGAGGGCGTCGATGTTCTCGCCGACTACTATCGTCCGTATCTAGAGCTGGCGCGCGATCGCGGATCGGGATTCGTACTCGAAAGTCCGACCTGGCGGGCCAGCCCCCGCTGGGCCACCGAGATCGGCTATACGGATCACGAGCTTGAGGTCTTCAACCGCAAGTCGATCGCATTGATGGTCCGTCTTCGTGATGAGTACGAGAGCGGTTCGACGGCCATAGTCATTAGTGGCTGCGTGGGTCCGCAGGATGACGGATACAACCCGGCCGTAAAGATGTCCACCGCAGAGGCTCAGGCGTATCACGCCACGCAGATCGAAACCTTCGGGCGCTCGCCGGTGGACATGGTCACCGCGATCACCATGACTTACGTCGACGAAGCCGTGGGCATCACTCGTGCGGCTCAACAGGCGGAGCTCCCTGTCGCCATCTCGTTCACCTTGGAAACGGATGGCCGGCTGCCCAGCAAGCAGGGACTCGGCGAGGCTATCCAGGAGGTAGACGAGGAAACGAACACCGGTCCCGCCTACTACATGATCAACTGCGCGCATCCGACACATTTCGACTCGGTCCTGGACGACGGGCCGTGGCGGCAGAGGATCCGGGGTCTCCGGGCGAACGCATCGAGGATGAGTCACGCTGAGCTCGACGAAGCGACGGAGCTGGACGCGGGCGACCCCGACGATCTAGCGACGCGCTACGCCGGCCTGCGGGCCAAGCTCCCTCGGCTCGCGGTTCTCGGTGGGTGCTGCGGCACCGATGATCGCCACGTGAAGGCAATCCATGACGCGTGGCTCGAGGGGGCCTCCAGCTAGGCTCGAGCAAGCAAAAGGCCCGCCCCCGGGGGAAGGAGCGGGCCCCCTGCTCGTCGCGTCAGGCCTTGCGTCCGCGCAGGACTTCCTTGCGTTCGCGGAATTCCTGCTCGGTGATCTCGCCGCGGGCGAAGCGCTCCGCCAGCACCGACTCTCCTGAATCCAACCGATGTCCGCCCCAACCTCCGCGCCGCTTCAGGAAGTAGATCGCTCCGAAGATGAGGAAGAACCACACGAAGGGAAACAGGAGTCCCCAGGCTCCGTGGCTGTGGTCGTGCATCGCCATCAACTCTGCTGCCGTGACCATGTGACCGCTCCTTTCAGCCGATCGGACCATCCGTTCGGCCTACTCATCACAATGACGAGGCGGACTCTCGCGGTCGTCGGGCAGGGGGAGTGACCTTGTCTACTTCTCTCGAGGTAGCTCGGGTGGAGTCAGCTACTCGACTCAGTCCAGCCGGGTCGCACGAGGCCCGATTCGTATGCCATCACCACGAGCTGGGCGCGGTCGCGGGCACCCAGCTTCACCATCGCCCGGCTCACGTGAGTCTTCGCGGTCATCGGACTCACCACCAGACGCGCTGCGATCTCCTCATTCGAGAGTCCCTGCCCGGCGAGGGCCATCACTTCTTTCTCACGCTCGGTGAGCAGGTGAAGGTCGGACGCAGGAGGCTCTTTCGCCCGGGTTGCGTACTCGGCGATCAACTTTGCCGTCACGGATGGAGACAGCAATCCATCTCCTTCGACCACGGCGCGAACCGCCCTGATGAGCTCCGCGGGTTCGGTGTCCTTGACGAGGAACCCGCTGGCTCCGGATCGGAGAGCCTCGAACACGTACTCATCGAGCTCGAACGTCGTCAGGATGATCACCTTCGTCCCCGCTAGGTCCTCGTTCGCGGCGATCTGCTTCGTGGCGAGCAATCCATCGAGCTTGGGCATCCGGATGTCCATCAGCACGACATCGGGCTGATGCCGGCCGGCGAGGGCGACGGCCTCCTCTCCGTCCGCAGCCTCCGCGACGATCTCGATGTCGCGCTCCGCGTCGAGGAGCGCCCTGAAACCCGCCCTCAGTAGTGCCTGATCGTCGGCCAGCAGAACGCGGATCACGCTGGCGCTCCCACCGGGAGCCTGGCCCACACCCGGAAGCCGCCCTCGGGCCGAGGTCCAGCCTCGAGCCGGCCTTCGAGCGCAACGGCTCTCTCGCGCATGCCTGGGATCCCATTGCCACCCCCGGCAGCGCCGGGAACGCCGCCACCGTCGTCGGTGATCTCGATCTCGAGATCGTGCGGGCCGTAGAGGATCGTCACCGTTGCGTGTTCGGCGCCGGAGTGGCGCGCGACATTCGTGAGCGCTTCCTGCACGATGCGGAAAGCCGCGAGGTCTACGTTCGCAGGCAGCGGACGGACGTCTCCCGAACGTTGATGGCGCAGTGCGATCCCCGCGGCCGCCATGCTCGTGACGAGATCATCGAGCCGTTCCAATGTGGAGGCGGGTGATCTTGGAACCTCCTCGCCCTCCTGCCGAAGGGCGCCGAGTACACCTCGAACCTCTTCGAGGGCTACGTGACTGGCCTCCTTGATCGCGGTCAGAGCGACGCGCGCTTGTTCCGGCCGTTCGTCCATGAGGTGCAGTGCGACCCCCGCCTGAACGTTGATGAGGGAGATGTTGTGGGCGAGGACGTCGTGGAGGTCGCGAGCGATGCTCAGGCGTTCCTCGGACGCCTGCCGCCGGGTCTCCTCCCGACGGTGCTGGGCGGCCGCGTTCGCCTGCTCGCGGCGGGTGCGCATCATCTCGATCCCGGCCGTGCCGGCGACGAGCCAGGCTGCCGCGGCGAGACTCGCGCCGAGTGTCGGCTCGGCCCGATCACCGATGAGATAAGGGCCGACGATGAAACCCAGGTAGCCGACCCCGGCAGCGATCCACGCCGACCGGCGTTTGCCTCGTTTCAGAGCGTTCACGTACGCGAAGCCGAGAGCGATGAAGATCGGCCCCTCAGGATAGTTCGCAAGCCAGTAGGCGAGCGTCGCCGCAAGAGATAGGACAAGGGCCGCCTCTGGGTTGCCTCTCTTGAGAAGCAGGGCGAGAGCTGCCGAGATCAGGAGCCCGTAGCCGATCGCGTCGAGCTGCCTGACGAGGTTCTGATGGTCGGCCGCGATGGTCGTTCCCACGACCTGGACGGCGCCGATGATCGCCACGAGAAGGAAGCGAGCGGGGTGAGGCGTCTCGCGTTCCGTCCCCTCGCCCATCCACCAGGGGCCACCCCAGTTTCTCTGCCCGCTCGCTGCGGGGTGCTGTCGCAACCCTTGCTTCACGGCCCGCACTTTCGTGCTGGCCTGCGGCAACCCACTGGGGGGATCGGTCGTCGAGACGACCTACTCCCCCCAGACCCCCCTCGGGGTTTTGGTCGCTCGCGGTTCGTCATGTTCAAACTGTAGGGGAGAAGGTTCGGCGAAGCGTCGCACAGGGGGAGAAGTGGCATCTACTCCCACCGGGGCAGATGCCCCATTGCTAGAGGCTCAGCTCCCGCTCCAGGGGCGTTCGGAACCTGGGGATGACGCGCACCTCGTCGAGCCACTTCTCGAGTGCGTTCGCTTCTCGGTCGATCGCCTTGCGCGCATCACCACCGACATCCTGGAGGAGCCGCACGACCACCTCGCCGCCGGTCCGCTGAGCCCACCCTCCGACGATCTGTCCTTGCAACCACACGGTCGGCCCTGCGTTGCCGTTCCGGTCGAACAACGCCGAACGGTGATGGCCCAGATACCAGCCTCGCTCGAACCAGCCCATTGTCGTCGGGTCGAGCGCAGGAAGAAGGGCTGCTGCTGCGCGAGGCGCCCGGACCGCCTCTTGATCATCCGCTAGCAGGTATCCGGTCGCGCCTTCGAGGTCGACCTCCACGGCACCGGCATCGTTCAGTGCCTTGGTTGTGTGCCCGACGGTCCAACCCGTCCACCACTTGATGTCCTTGAGGGTTCCCGGGCCGAACGATGCGAGCCATAGCCGGACTAGCTCCGCCCGTGCGGGTTCCGATTCCAGCGTGTCGATATCGATGCCGAGCCACGACCGCAATGGCGCCCACTCGTACTGCGTGCTCAACCAGGAGCCGCGCGGTCGCGTTCGAAGGATCACGCCGTCGTTCGCGAGCAGGAACAGGACCCGCGTCGATACCCCGATCGTCCCGGCCCACTTCTTGCCCATCCCGACGGGGATCTTCTTGCGCAGGGCGGGGATCTCGCGGCTGAGCTCGCCGGCCGTCGCCTTCCCGCGCGCTTCGAGAAGCTCGAGCGTTGCGCTTTCGACCTTGCGGAGCCACCGGGAGCCGTTCTTAGCGACCCCCCCTTCTTCGATGAAGCGGATCGTTCTCTTTCGCTCGAGCCGCGCGAGGGTCCGCGTACAGGCGCCGTGAACGACCGGGACCAATCCCACGGGGACGACGAACATCGTGCGGCGCATGCCGAGCACGCGGGCGAGATTCCGATCCTCGTAGAGCGCGTTCTCCAGTTGATCTGCGTGGAAGTTGCGGACTCGGGCGTGCGCCGCGAGGAACACGGACGCCGCATCGGACGAATGCAAGCCCACCAGATCGCCGGCGACGGTCGTTATGTCACCGCCGGTCGTTCCCAGGTGATGCCGGCGCACGAGGCGCGCTCTCCGTTCGGCGACGGTGACCCGGCGGGACCTAGATCCCATGGTGGGGGAGCGTCGTGGAAACGGGAGACATCAGTGGAAGGTACCCGCTCCGGCATCCGCCCCAGGTCGGTAGTCTGGACGACGCGCTACGACAGTCATCAAATTGCGGTCAGCGTCATCGGCCGAGAAGGAGGAGCGATGCCGGTCAAGCCGATCCCTGAGGGTTATCATACCGTTACGCCCTACCTCTTCTTGGAGGACGCCGCGAGCTTCATGGATTTCGCGCAGCGTGCCTTCGACGCCCAGGAACGAGTGAAGATGCTTGACGACAAGGGTGAGGTGAGGCATGCCGAGATCCAGGTCGGCGATTCGCGCCTCATGCTCTCGCAAGCACGAGACGAGTTCAAACCCCTGCCACTCGCATTGCATCTCTACGTCGAGGATTGCGACGCCACTTACGCGGCAGCTCTCGACGCAGGTGCGGAGAGCACCATGGAGCCGGAGGACCAGTTCTACGGCGATCGCATGGCCGGCGTCCGGGACGCAGAGGGCCAGATCTGGTGGATCGCGACGCACGTAGAGGACATCCCACCAGAAGAGATGGAGAGTCGAGCCAAGGAAGCGAATGGCTGATCGAGTCCGCGGAGCGGAGCCGCGCCTCTAGGCTGACTCGGACGCGACTGGTTTGAGCGCGAGGATGCGTTCGACCACTCGCCCGGGTCCCAGGCGGTCTCTCTCGACGATCTCGAATCCCTCCGCCGTAACGTGCGCCAGCGATCGTCTGGTCATGTGTTCACCTTCACTGCGGATCGAGAAGAATTCGATCGCCCGCTGGATCCAGAAGATGGGCTTCGCATCGCTGCCGATGTGATCGACGAGCACCAAGTGCCCGTCCGGACGGAGAACGCGTTTCATCTCGGCGACGGCCAGCCGAGGTTCGGGGATGTTGCACAGGGAGAACGTGCACAGCACGGCATCGAAGCTGCCTGCATCGAAAGGGAGCGCATGCGCGTCGCCGACGCGAAGGTCCACCTCTCGACCCAACTCTGTGGCCCGACGCCGCGCGATGTCGATCATCTCCGGGCTCAGGTCGAGGCCGACCAACTCGATCTCGGGCGGATACGAGGCGAGGTTGAGACCGGTGCCCACGGCGACCTCCAGCGTCTTGCCGGTAGTGCGGGAACACGCCCACCTCCGGTGCTCGGACCCGAGGATGCGTCGCTCGATGAACCCCATGCGCTTGTCGTAGGCGTCCGCCTCTTTCGCCCACGACTTGCGTCGGAGCTCGTTGGCCTCGCGCAGCGAGGCCTCGTCGGCGGAACGGGCATCGTTCATCGGGGAGCTCATGGGCCGGATCCTACGGCCATCCCTATGTGCTCTCTTGGTTGTCGTCGTGCCCGAGCCATTCGGTGACAAAGTGCGGGCTGACGTGGATCGCGATCTGGCGCAGTTGGCCCTGACCTGAGTTGAAGAACCGGTGCGGCGTATCGTCGGGCACGACGACGATCTCGCCCGCCCTCACTTGCCGCTCCTCGCCGCCGGCGATGAACGTCGCCTCCCCTTCGAGGAGGATGAACACCTCGGCGTACGCGTGTTTGTGAAGGTCGGGGCCGCCCCCCGGCGATGCGTTCACCAGGAAGAACGAGATCCCCACGCCAGCGTGGTTTGCGCCCTCGAACTCGTTCGGGTTAGGGAGCTGATCCTGGCTGACGACGTACATGCCGCTCCTTTCAGTGGCTCCTGCGTGCGGCCACAGTGACAGATCAGAAAACCTCTTCCTGGGGCAGACCGGTCGGGCAAGCAGAACTAATCGCGAGCGTCGCGCGGCCGATGGTGGCCGCAACCGAGCCGATTTGACTCCACAGCTGAGGGGAGTACAACTGAGGGACGCAAGGAAAGGGAGGAATCATGTTTGCACAAGTTGTCCAGGGCAAGGCCAAGGACGCAGCGGGCCTGAAGAAGCAGTGGGAGCGGTGGAATCAGGAGATCAAGCCGCAGGCGCAAGGCTATCTGGGAGGAACTGGTGGCGTCACGCCCGACGGGGAGTTCATCGCCGTCGCTCGCTTCGAGAGTGCTGAAGCGGCCAAGGCGAACAGCGACAGGTCCGAGCAGGGTGCCTGGTGGGACGAGACTTCGCAGTACCTCACGGATGTCATGTTCCACGATTGCACCGAGGTTGACGTGATGAATGACGGTGGCTCGGATGATGCGGGCTTCGTCCAGATGATCCAGGGCAAGGTGACCGACGTAGCCAAGTCTCGTGAGCTCGACCGCACCATGGAGCAGCAGATGAAGGAGGCGCGGCCGGATGTGATCGGAGGCGTCACCGCCTGGCACCCGGAGAACGGCCGTTTCACGAGCGTGCTGTACTTCACCAACGAGACCGAGGCTAGGGCCCAGGAGAAGAACATGGAGACTGCGGATGGCTTCGAGGAGTTCATGGCCGAGTACCAGAAGATCTCCGATGGGGAGCCCAAGTTTCTGGACCTCACAGAACCCTGGATGAACTAGCCGCACCCCAAACACTCGGGAACGACCGACCGCGCCCCAGAAAAGGGGCGCGGTCGTTTCATTCCACTTGAAGAACTACTGGCCTCCGGTGATCGATCCTGCGGCCGTGAACTGGATGGCCGGCGGGATCGAGTATCGAGTGCTCCGAGACGAGCGCGCGAAATAGACGGTGGAGCGCGGGCGGCTGTAGCTGCTCCACCGTCATCGTGCGTGCCCCTCGCTCGGCGGGGCCCGGGTAGATCTCGGCGCCTCGACCGAGGGCGTCACCCGACAACTCCTCGGCCACCGCGGACATGTAGACGGCCTGACCTGTGTGGATCGCAGCTTGCGAGTCAAAGATCACCATGCTTATCTCCGGGCGAACAGCGATATTCCGTGAGTGCGTCGCCTTCGGGGACGAAGCCCAGAAGAACTCCATGTATCCCGCCGACGCGTAGTAGACGGGCGATACCCACGGCCGGCCTTCCGCATCGGCGGTTCCCAGTGTCACGTACAGATTGGAGTCGATGATGCTCCGGGCGATGGCTCCGAGCTCCCCTTCGCGTTCCATCCGCCCTCCATTCGTCGCGTCACGACTCCCCGGCCTCGCCGTCCTGCGCCTCCCGAGGATGCGGACGCAAGCGCCCTACGAGAAACGATGAGTTTCGAGCTCCGGCCGAGTCGGACCCTATATGAGCTGGACTACCGCTAGGAGGTAGCGATGAGGAAAGTGATCGTCAACACGTTCTTGACGCTGGACGGCGTCATGCAGGGCCCGGGCGGCTCCGACGAGGACCGCGAAGGGGGATTCGAAAGCGGGGGCTGGCAGATGCCCTACTTCGACGAGGTTGCCGCGAGCGTGGTCGAGGATGGGATGACTTCATCCGGTGGATTCCTGCTAGGGCGAAAGACCTACGAGATCTTTGCCGCGTTTTGGCCGAACGCTCCCGATGATGACCCCGGTGCCGCAATTATGAATGCTATGCCCAAGTTCGTTGCATCGACGACGTTGGAGGAACCCCTGGCGTGGAACAACTCCACGCTGCTCAGGGGAGACATCGCCGAGGAAGTGAACAGGCTGAAGCAGCAACCGGGGAAGAACCTGGATGTCATCGGCAGTGGGGGATTCGCGCAAACGTTGATGCATCTTGACCTCGTCGACGAGTATCAGCTCATGATCCATCCCATCGTTCTGGGGAGTGGCAAGCGCCTCTTCGACGGCGGGCTCCCGATCCGCACTCTGGAGTTGGCCGACATCAAGACCACGAGCACCGGCGTCGTGATTCTCACCTACCGCGCGGCCGAGAAGACAGGGGGCGACCCGGCTTCCGGCTAACTAATAGCGATCGCGCTCCGATCCTTGCTCGTGCATCTTCGCTTCCGTTACCCTAGGCGACTGAGTCGGCGATCTCTTCTTTCGCGGTGGGCTGGGCGAACTGAGTGTGGTACAGCTC
>JALZOM010000088.1 GCA_030913945.1 Actinomycetota bacterium | reverse complement strand
TGACGTAGGCGCGCGATCTGGCACTGAAGCGTGCGTGCCATCCCTCCTCCATCTCGCGGCAGCTCCACATCACCAAAGAGGGCCGGCACATCCCGTTCAAGGCATCACGGAGAGTGATCGGGTCGAGGCCCTCGGGAGCGTTCGGAACGGACACCACCTGGCCAAGCGCGTGAACGCCTGCGTCCGTCCGCCCCGCGACGAACGTCTCGACCTCGCGGCCGAAGAGCTTGGTCAGAGAAGCCTCGAGATCGCCCTGCACGGTGCGGAAGTTGGCCTGGCGTGCGAAACCCCGGAAGGGTGTGCCGTCATAGGCCAGGTCGAGCCTGAGGTTCAGCGGGTTACTTCTCCTCGTCGCCCTCGGGCGCATCCCCGTCGGGGGGATCCGCGACGGCATCGGGCGCGGGATCCTCGGTGCTGGAATCGATCCCGGTGTCCTCGGAGCTCACGTCCTGCTGGATCTCGTCGTCTGTCCCATCGCCCGCCGCTTGCACGGAGCCGGCATCTCCATCACGTCGTCGACCGGGCCGCCTGAGGCGTCGCCTGCGGCCACCCGAGTCTTCGACCTCGTCAACCGAAGTGGTCGTCGTCTTTCGAGCTCCCTTCTCGACGAGCTCGACCAGAGCCATCGGCGCGGCGTCTCCGTTGCGGGGCCCAAGCTTGAGGATGCGGGTGTAGCCACCGTTCCTGATGGCGAAACGAGGACCGATATCGTCGAAGAGCTTATGCACCAGGGCGCGGTCCTCGACCTCGGATAGCACCAGTCGTCGCTGGTGCACGCCCCCCTTCTTCGCCTTCGTGATGAGCTTCTCGGCGTAGGGTCGCAACATCTTCGCTTTGGCTTCCGTGGTCTTGATCCGCTCGTGCTCGAAGAGGGAGCGCGCGAGGCCGCGCAACATCAACGACTGATGCGCGGGACCCGAACCGAGCCTCGGGCCCTTCTTCGGCTGGGGCATCTTTAGAAGTCCTTCTTCTTCATCTCGAGTCCCATCTCGACTAGCTTCGCCTTGACCTCATCGATCGACTTCTGACCGAAATTGCGGATCTCGAGCAGGTCATCCTCCGACTTCTCGACGAGTTCGCCGACCGTCGTGATGCCCTCGCGCTTCAGGCAGTTGTAAGAGCGAACGGTTAGGTCAAGCTCTTCGATCGGCTGAGCCATGACTCCCGACGCCTCATCCTCACCGGTCTCCGGGCCAAGAACGAGACCGCCGGTGCCCTCACCGACGCTCGAGAAGAGCTGGAACAGCTCGACCAGCGTGGAACCGGCGGCCGAGAGAGTGTCCGATGCCGACAGGGAGCCATCCGTCTCGACGTCGAGGATGAGGCGGTCGTAGTTCGTCATCTGCTCGACGCGGGTCGGCTCGACTTCATACGTCACTCGCTTGACGGGCGAGAACAAGGCGTCTATCGGGATGGTTCCGATAGCTTCCTTGGGAGCCGTCGTGGCCGCCACGTACCCCCGACCCTGCTCGATCCGAAGCTCCATCGACAGACGGCCGTTCTTGTTGAGGGTTGCGATGTGATGATCCGGGTTGAGGATCTCAACGCCCGCCGGCAGCTCCACGTCTCCAGCCGTTACCTCGGCCGGGCCGCTCACTCGCAGGTGAACATTCGAGGGCTCCTCGTTCTCGCTCTGGATCACCAGCTCCTTCAGGTTGAGGACCACGTCCGTCACGTCCTCGGTCACGCCCTCGATGGTGGAGAACTCGTGCAGCACCCCATCGATCTTGATCTGAGTCACCGCTGCTCCTGGGATGGACGACAGCAGCGTGCGCCTCAGCGAGTTCCCGAGCGTGTAGCCGAAACCCGGCTCCAGGGGCTCGATAGTGAACTTGCTTCGGTTAACGGAAATCTCTTCCTCAGAAATCTGAGGACGTTGAACGATCAACAGATTCATGTAACTCCTCTCCTGCCGATCAAGGCTTACTTGGAGTAGTACTCAACGATGAGCTGCTCTTGAACCGGAACGTCGATCTGGGTTCGTTCCGGAAGAGCGCGCACTTCCACAGTCATCTCCCGAAGATTGGAGCCCAGCCAGTCGGGGATCTCACGTCCCTCCGCGTAGGAGGTGTTCTCGATGATCCGGCCCATCTTCCTCGAGCGGCCTCGCACCGCCACGGTGTCCCCCGGACGTACCCGGTACGACGGGATGTTGACCTTGCGGCCATTCACCTCGAAGTGCCCGTGAGACACGAACTGACGAGCCATCGGCCGGTTCATGGCCAGTCCAGACCGGTAAACGACATTGTCGAGGCGGGATTCACAGATACGCATGAGCTCCTCGCCCGTGACTCCCTTGGACCTGGCCGCTTCCGCGTAGTAGCCGCGGAACTGCTTCTCCAAGATTCCATAGAACCGCTTCGCCTTCTGCTTCTCGCGCAGCTGGAGCAGATACTCGCTCTCGCGCACGCGCGTTCGACCGTGCTCTCCGGGGGGAGGGCGACCCTTCTCGATGGGGCACTTCGGCGATTCACACCTCGTCCCCTTCAAGAACAGCTTGGTCTTCTCCCGCCTGCACAGCTTGCAGACGGGGCCGGTGTAACGAGCCACTAGACGCGCCTCCTCTTCCGAGGGCGGCAGCCGTTGTGTGGCACCGGAGTAACGTCCTTGATCCCGATGACTTCGAGGCCCGATGCCTGCAGCGATCGGATCGCCGTCTCTCGACCGGAACCGGGTCCTTTCACCTGCACGTCGACCCGCCTTACGCCGTGCTCCTGGGCCCGTCGCGACGCGGTCTCGGCCGCCAGCTGGGCGGCGAAGGGCGTCGACTTCCGGGAACCTTTGAAACCGACGTTGCCGGCGGACGCCCAGGACAAGACGTTCCCCTCGACATCGCTGATCGAGATGATGGTGTTGTTGAACGTCGCCTTGATGTGCGCCACGCCATGCACGACGTTCTTCTTCTCCCGGCGACGGGGCTTCTTTGACTTCTTAGGATTAGCCAACCGTATTCCCCTCTACTTCTTTACTTTTTTCTTGCCGGCCACCGTCTTGCGAGGTCCTTTGCGCGTCCTTGCGTTCGTGTGTGTGCGTTGTCCGTGGACCGGCAGGCCGCGACGATGCCGAACCCCCTGGTAGGAACCGATCTCGACCTTGCGTTTGATGTTCTGATTGACGTCGCGGCGGAGGTCCCCTTCGACGTCGTAGTTCGAACCGATCCAGTCGCGGACGCGAACGACCTCTTCATCGGTCAGATCGCGAACCCGTGTGGTCGGGTCGACCTGCGAGCCGACGCAGCACTCCAGCGACCGCGTACGGCCGATGCCGTAGATGTAGGTCAGAGCTATGTCGAGACGCTTGTCTCGGGGAAGGTCGATACCTGCTATTCGAGCCAACCTGGGTCTCCTATCCCTGTCTTTGCTTGTGTCGGGGATTCGAACAGATCACCATCACGCGGCCACGCCGCCTGATGACCTTGCACTTGTCGCACATCTTCTTGACGCTCGGACGGACCTTCATGACGCTCCTACTTGTACCTGTAGACGACGCGACCACGGGTCAGGTCGTACGGAGACAACTCGACCAGGACGCGGTCCCCGGGAAGGATGCGGATGTAGTGCATCCTCATCTTTCCGGAGATATGCGCCAGCACTTTGTGACCGTTGGCCAGCTCGACTCGGAACATGGCATTCGGGAGCGGCTCGATGACCGTTCCCTCGATCTGGATGCCCTCTTCCTTCTGGACCTTCTGTTCCTTGTTCTTGGTCTTCTTGGCCACGCGCGGCGTCCCTACTCTTTCTCAAACTGGTCTGGCGAAGCGCCTCTGCCGGATCCACGTCCGGCTGGGCTCCCCTGGTGCGTTCGGCCCATAAGAAGTGCCCCCTCCCACACCGTCATGGGCTCATACTTCCTGCGGGGGCGCGCGAAACTTGGGGGCCGAACCGGCCGCCTAGATTAACAGATGCCGCATGGGCCGTCGAACCGCGGCGTGCGGCATATCCGCAGGTCAGCGGCATCAGATGGGCTCGCGCCGGGTTAAGACCTCGTGCCCCTCGGGGGTGATCGCGATGGTGTGCTCGAAATGCGCCGAGCGCTTGCCATCCGCCGTAACGACCGTCCAGTTGTCGTCCAGAACCACTGTGCCCGCGGATCCCGCGTTGACCATCGGCTCGATGGCAAGGGTCATCCCGGGGCTGAGCACCTCTCGACGTCCGGGAGGACCGTAGTTGGGGATCTGGGGCTCCTCGTGGAGCGCCCGCCCGACGCCATGACCGACATACTCCCTGACGATCGCATACCCGGCGGCTTTCGCGACTTCCTCGACGGCGAAGCCCACGTCACCCAAGCGGTTCCCGGGGCGACACTGGGTGATGGCTGCCTCCAGAGATTGCTCGGTCACCTTTAGGAGCTCGGACGTCTGTGGGTCTACGGAACCGACCGGGAAGGTCCAGGCCGAGTCCACATGGAAGCCCTCGAACAGAACACCCACATCGAGAGAAACGATGTCGCCGTCGTCAAGGATCACGTCCGGCGACGGGATGCCGTGGACGATGACCTCATTGGGCGAGGAGCAGATCGAACCCGGGAACCCTCGATAGCCTTTGAAGGATGGATAGGCTCCCGCACCTCCTATCGATTCTTCGGCGATCGCATCCAGCTCCGCGGTCGAGACACCGGGATGGAGTGCATCCTCGAGACGACGGAGGGTATCCGTGAGGATGACTCCCCCCTTCCGCATCAGAGCGATCTCCTCCGGGGACTTCTTGTAGATCATCAGAGGGCCGCCACGATCCGATCGAAGACCTCATCCATCGTGCCCTCGCCCGGGATGACCCTGAGAGTCTCCCGCTCCTCGTAGTAGGACTTCAGGGGTTCCGTGCTGTCGTGATAGTTCTTCAAGCGCTCTCGGATCGTTGCCTCTTCGTCATCGTCCGCGCGACGCTCGACCTTCCCGCCGCACCGATCACAGGTCCAGTTGTCCTGCGGCGGCGAGTCGAGGTGATAGTTGCGACCGCAGTTCGTGCAGACGCGTCGCCCCAGTAGCCTCCGCAGCGACACCTCCTCGGGGACCTCGATAGCCAGGGCGGCGTCAAGCGCCTGCCCGCGTTCCTCGAGGATGACGTCGAGCGCTTCTGCCTGGGCGAGCGTTCGAGGGAAACCGTCGAGTAGGAAGCCGTCCGAGGCGTCGTCCTGCGATAGGCGCCCCCTCACGATCTCGATCGTCAGTTCGTCCGGAACCAACCGGCCTCTGCGGACGTAGTCGCGAGCCTCCTGGCCCACCTCGTTCTCATGAGAGATAGCCCAACGGAACATGTCGCCCGTAGCGATGACGGGGATGTCGTACTTCTCGACGATGCGGGCGCTTTGGGTACCCTTGCCCGCCCCCTGAGGACCGAGGATCACGAGTCGCATGCTTACTTTAGGAAACCCTCGTAGTGACGCATCATCAACTGTGACTCGATCTGCTTCATCGTCTCGAGCGTCACGCCGACGGTGATCAGGATGGATGTTCCACCGAAGGGCAAGGCCTGGATGTCTCGAACGGCGAGGAACACCGACGGCAGCAAGGCGATGAATGCGATGAACAAGGCGCCTGGAAGAGTGATCCGAGTCAGGATGCGATCCAGATAGTCGGCGGTCTGACGTCCCGGCCGGATGCCGGGGATGAATCCGCCGTACTTCTTCATGTTGTCCGCCACGTCCGCAGGGTTAAACGTGATCGCCGTATAGAAGTAGGCGAAGAACACGACCAGGATCCCGTAGACGATCATGTAGGTCGGACTATCGGAATTCACGAGATTGTTCGAGATCCAACGACCCACAACATTGTCCTGTATCACGTTCTGCAACATGGTCGGTATGTAGAGAACGCTGGACGCAAAGATGATCGGGATGACTCCTGCCTGGTTGACCTTGAGCGGTATGTACGTCGAACTCCCGCCGTACATCTTCCGACCTACCACTCGTTTGGCGTATTGCACGGGGATCCGTCGCTGGCCTTGCTCCATATAAACGATGGCAACGACGATCGCGAGGCCGATACCGATGATGATCAAGAAGGGGGCGAGTCCTTCTTGTTGGTAGATAGCGTTGCCCTCACTGGGAAGGCTCGAGACGATCGAGGTGAAGATCAGGATCGACATGCCGTTGCCGATGCCTCGTTGCGTGATGAGCTCGCCCAACCACATGATCAGGGCGGTGCCGGCGGTGAGAGAGAGCACGATCAGCGCCACACGCCACGCGTTGAAGTTAGGGATCAGGTCGACCGGATTTCCGGCGCCATCCTGGATGGATCCGTTATGAAACAGGAAAGCCAGCCCGGTCGACTGAAGGATCGCAAGCACGACGGTGAGGTAGCGCGTCCACTGGGTGACTTTCTTCTGCCCCGTCTCGCCTTCCTTGGACCACGCTTCCAGCTTCGGGATCACCACGGTCAAAAGCTGCATGATGATCGACGAGGTGATGTACGGCATGATTCCCAGAGCAAAGATCGCCATCTGGGTGAGCGCCCCACCCGAGAAGAGATTGATGAACTGAAATACGCCACCCGAGGCGCCCGCAGCGAATCGCTGGGCCGCATCTACATCGATACCAGGCGTCGGTACATGGGCACCGAACCGGTAGACGGCGATGATCAGCAGGGTGAACAGGATCTTCTTGCGGAGGTCCGGGACCCGGAACGCATTGACGAAAGCGCCTAGCAGGTTCACGGCTACGCCTTCTTCTTCTCTTGCATCGGGACGATGACTTCGGCCGATCCACCGGCCGCTTCGAGCTTCGAGACGGCGGAGTCACTGAAAGCGTGAGCCTTCACTGCGATCGATGTGGACAACTCGCCCGTCCCCAACACCTTGATCAGCTTGTCCCGCTTGCGCACGATCCCTGCGGCAAGGAGGTCGTCCGGGCCGACCTCCTTCAGCCCCAATCCGGCCAGCTGGCCGACATTGACCGCTCCGTACCTCTTGCGATTAGGGGGAGTGAATCCCTTGAGTTTCGGGACGCGTCGGGCCAAGGGCATCTGTCCACCTTCGAAGAAAGCGTGCACCGTGCCTCGAGCGCGCGTGCCTTTCGTGCCGCGCCCGGCCGTCTTGCCATGTCCCGACCCGTCACCGCGGCCGACCCTCTTGCGCTTCGTACGAGCCCCGTCGGGCGATCTCAGCTCATGTGGCTTCATTTCTTGATCTCCTCAACCTCCACCAGGTGTTCGACCTTGCGGATCATCCCGCGGATCACGGGAACGTCCTCATGCTCGACGGACTGACCGATGCGCCGGATCCCCAGAGCCCTCATCGTGCCCTGTTGTTTGGCACCGCGGGACTGAGCCGACCGGATCTGGGTGACCCTTAGCTTCGCCATAGCCCTCGCCTCAGCTCGAAGTCCCGGTCGGCGCCGGCTGGTTCAGCATGTAGCGAGGCGCGACCTCCTCGGGAGTCTTGCCGCGCTTGCGTGCTACCCCTTCGGCGGTTGACAGGCCCTTCAGTCCCTTGACCGTGGCATGGACGATATTTATTGCGTTACCCGACCCAAGAGACTTGGACAGGATGTCGCGGATCCCCGCGCATTCGACCACGGCACGCACCGGGCCGCCTGCGATGACCCCCGTACCGGGGGATGCCGGTTTCAGCAGCACGACCGCCGCAGAGTCCTCGCCGAGTATCTCGTGCGTGATCGTCTGGCCGACCATCGGGACCCGAAAGAATGCTCCTTTGGCCTCCTCGATGCCTTTCTGGATGGCGGCAGGCACCTCGCGCGCCTTGCCGTACCCCACGCCAACCTGGCCGGCTCCATCGCCAACGACTACGAGCGCGGTGAACGAAAACCTCCGGCCACCCTTGACCACCTTGGAGACGCGGTTGATCGAGACGACCCTCTCCTCGTACTGAGACCGGTCATCATCGCGCCCGCCTCGGCCACCACCTCTACGCATGCGTGCTCCTTCTATAGATCAAAATTCCAGACCGCCCTCGCGAGCTGCATCCGCCAGCGCCTGGATGCGGCCGTGGTACATGAACCCGCCCCGGTCGAACGTCGCCCTCGTGACGCCGGCCTCCTTCGCCCGGGTCGCGACCGCCGAGCCGACGGCTTTGGCAGCCTCCTTCGGATCGTTGCCGGTGCCGTCCTTCAGGCTCGATGCCGAAGCGATGGTGCGACCTTGCAAGTCGTCGATCAGCTGCACGTAGATGTGGCGGTTGGAACGGAAGACAGCGAGCCGCGGCCGTTCGGCCGTCCCGACGACTTTCTTGCGGACGCGCAGGTGGCGGCGTTGCCTCGAGCTCACTTTCGTGTGTGTCATCGTGTCCTCTTCTATCCTGCAGCCTTCGCGGCCTTACCGGCCTTACGACGGATGTGTTCACCCTCATAGCGGATGCCCTTGCCCTTGTATGGCTCTGGCTTCCGGATCGCCCTGATCTCGGCGGCCGTTTGACCCACAAGTTCCTTGTCGATTCCCTTGACGACCACACGCGTCGGTGTCGGCACCTCGAATTCGATGCCATCGGGCGCTGCCTTGCTTACCGGGTGTGAGTACCCAACCTGTACCTCGAGGTCGTTTCCCTTCTTCGCGGCGCGATACCCAACGCCCTGGATCTCGAGGGCCTTCTCGTACCCCTGGGTCACTCCCTGGACCATGTTGGCGATGAGGCTCCGTATGAGGCCGTGAAGAGCCTTGACCTCGCGCTGCTCGGTGGTTCGGGCTACGCGGAGTTCGTCGTCCACTTGAGTGACCTCGATCTTCTCCGGCAACGGTCTGCTCAACTCGCCACGGGGGCCTCGGATGGTGACGACGCCCATGTCGAAGTGGAACTCGACATCCGTGGGGACGGGGATCGGCGCTTGACCTATTCGGGACATGATTCCGTCACTCCTCTACCAGACATACGCCAGCACCTCGCCGCCGACGCGCGATTGGCGCGCCTGCTTGTCCGTCATGACGCCCGCCGACGTGGAGATGATCGCCACTCCCAGACCACCGAGAACGCGCGGAAGCTCCGTCGCGCCCTTGTAGACCCTTCGACCCGGCTTCGAAACCCGACGGATCCCCGCGATCGCGGGCTCTCGGTCTTCCGAGTATCGGAGAACCACCTTGATCGCAGGATGCGGTCCATTCTCCTCGACCATGTAGGAGATGGCGTACCCCTCATCGACCAGTATCTTGGCGATGTTCTCTTTGATCTTGGACGAGGGGATCAGAACATCCTCGTGAGCCGCATGAGCTGCATTCCGGATACGAGACAGCATGTCGGCGATCGGATCAGTCATCGTCATGCGCTACCAACTCGCTTTCGTGATGCCCGGGATCTCCCCGTTGTGCGCCATGTCTCGGAAGCACAGCCTGCAGAGTCCGAACCTGCGATAGACCGCTCGTGGCCGGCCGCAGCGGATGCAACGCGTGTACTCGCGAACCTTGAATTTGGACTTCCGATTTGCCTTCTCGCGCAGAGCTTTCTTGGCCATCTACGCCTCCACCCTTTGTTGTCTGAACGGAAACCCGAGAGCCGTCAAGAGCGAGCGGCCCTCATCGTCGGAGTCCGCCGTCGTGACGATGGTGATGTCCATGCCACGCGTGGCATCGATGTCGTCGTAGTCAACCTCGGGGAAGACCAGTTGCTCGTTCACGCCGAAGCTGTAGTTGCCGTGGCCATCGAACGACCGCGGATCGAGGCCCCGGAAGTCCCGGATACGCGGAAGCACGATCGACAGGAGCCGGTCGAGAAAGTCCCACATGCGGTCGCCCCGCATCGTGACTGCAGCGCCGATCGGCATTCCCTGCCGGATCTTGAATGTAGCGATGGACTTGCGAGCTCTCCGGATCGAGGGTTTCTGTCCCGTGATGATGGTCAGGTCTTTCACCGCCCCCTCGAGAGCCCGGGCGTCCTTCGAGGCGTCACCCACACCCATGTTGACTATGACTTTTTCGGGCCGCGCGACTTGCATGACGTTTGTCAGGTCGCGTTCGTCCTTGAGTTGGGTCCGCAACTCGCCGAAGTAGCGCTCTTTGAGTCTTGGCGTGTATGTCGTTTTGGTTGCCATCTAGAGCTCCGTTCCACACTTCTTGCATATCCGCGCCTTGGCGCCGGATCCATCGATCCGGTATCCAGCCCGGGTGGGACCGTCCGTTGGGCAGACAAGCGCCACATTCGAGATATCGATGGCAGCCTCCTTGTGGGAGATGCCCCCCTCCTGGCCGCCTCGTTGATTCATACGGATCTTCTCGTGCCGAGTTGCCCGACTCACGCCCTCAACGATCACTTTTCGCTTGCGCGGAAGCACTTCGAGGACGCGACCCTCGGCTCCCAGATCCTTTCCGGCGATTATGGCGACCTTGTCACCTTTTCTAACCCTGAGAGTCATCTACAACACCTCCGGTGCAAGAGAAACGATCCTCATGAAGCGACGGTCACGTAGCTCCCGGGCTACTGGACCGAAGATGCGGGTACCTCTCGGTTGCATCTGGTTGTCGACGATCACGACCGCGTTGTCGTCGAACCTGATGTAGGAACCGTCCACCCGCCTTCGCTCCTTGGCGGTCCGAACGACCACAGCCTTCACGACTTCTGATTTCTTGACCGCCCCACCTGGGATCGCGTCTTTCACGGTGCATACGACGATGTCCCCGATACCGGCATAGCGCCGCCTGGACCCGCCCAGCACTTTAATGACCAGGACCTCACGGGCACCGGTGTTATCCGCAACACGACATCTGCTTTCCTGCTGTATCACTTCGCCTTTTCCACCACTTCCACGATGCGCCAGCGCTTGGTCTTCGAGTACGGACGGGTTTCCGCGATCCGCACGGTGTCGCCGACTCCGGATTCGTTCGACTCGTCATGAGCCTTTAAGCGCGTTGTCCGGCGAACGATCTTCCCGTAGGTCTTGTGCTGCGCGGAATCGAGCATCTCGACCACCACAGTCTTGTCCATCACATCGGACACGACGCGGCCGAGCCGCCCCTTGCGCTTCCCTCTTGCCTCCGCGGTTTGCGTATCGCTCATCCTCTACTCGCTCCCTTTTCTGACGCCTCACCGTGCAACGTAAGCTCTCGCTCGCGAGCTATCGTCCTGATACGTGCGACATCGCGCCGCAACTGACGCAAGCGCTGGTAGTTATCAAGCTGACCTGTCGCGTGTTGGAAACGAAGGTTGAACAGTTCCTCCCTCGTCTCCTCCAAACGACGTTCCAATTCGTCATCAGAGAGATCTCTGATCTCAGATCCTTTGACCATCACTCCACCTCTAACGTCTGCTCGCGAGTTACGAACTTGCATTTGATAGGCAGCTTGTGAGCTGCCAACCTGATCGCTTCCTTCGCCAACGGCTCGGGCACACCGGCAAGCTCGAACATGACGCGTCCGGGGCGTACAACGGCGACCCAGAACTCCGGGTTCCCCTTGCCGGAGCCCTGACGTGTTTCGGCAGGCTTCTTCGTGACGGGCTTGTCCGGAAAGATGTTGATCCAGACCTTCCCTCCACGTCTGATGTGTCGAGTCATCGCGATCCTGGCCGCCTCGATCTGTCGGTTGCTGATCCAGCCGGGCTCGATCGCCATCAGTCCGAAGTCGCCGAAGTTAACGGTGGTGCCGCCCTTGGCGCGACCCCTCATGCGACCGCGCTGCTGCTTGCGGTGCCGCACCTTTTTCGGTTGCAGCATCTCTACTTCTCCTCCTCGGGCGATGTGGGGGTCTCGCCGGCCGTGTCAACGCTGTCCGCGGCGGTGGCCTGCACGTCCTCCGGGACCTGTGCGGCTTCTGGTTGACCCTGCCCGGCGGCAGCTGGAGCGGCATCGGGTTGACCCTGCTCCGCGGCTGGAGCGGCTTCTTGATCCACGGCCTCGTCCGGTGGGGCGATCGCATCTTCCTTCGAGGTCGATACCTTCTTCGAGGTCGGAGCTTTCTTGGGGGTCGACGCCTTTCTGGTGGCCGGCGCCTTCTTGGCCTCCGGCGCCTTCTTGGCCGTTGATTTCGCCTTGCCCTCGGCCGTGTCCGACTCCGCGGCAGCTGGAGCCGCGGCCGCCCCCGCCTTGGCCGCACCGGGGCGCGACCGGCCGGCTTCCGACCGTCTCTGCCGCGCGCGTTCCTCGGCGCCTCGTCCCACGGTCTCGCCCGCGGCAAGAGCCGCCTCCCTGCGCAGTCGGGCCGTATCGCGCACCGAAGCGTAGATGTCCTGGAACGGTCCGCGGTAGATCCACACCTTCACGCCGATCCGACCGAATGTGGTCTTGGCCTCGGAGAAGCCGTAGTCGATGTCAGCACGAAGCGTATGGAGCGGCATCTGACCGTCGATGTACCACTCGCTGCGACTCATCTCGGCGCCCCCCAGACGTCCGCCGCACTGAACCCTGATGCCCTTGGCCCCGTGACGCATCGCGGTTCCGACGGCTTTCTTCATGGCACGCCTGAATGAAACGCGACTCGCCAGCTGCTCCGCCACGCCCTGCGCGATGAGCTGCGCGTCGAGCTCTGGTTGCTTCACCTCGATGATGTTCAGGCGAACGTCCACGGGCTTGCCGTAGATCTTCGACTCCATCTGCTCGAGGTGAGACCGCAGCCGCTCCGCCTCGGATCCACGCCGACCGATGACGATCCCCGGGCGGGCCGTGTGAGCATCGATACGGACGCGCTCGCGCGTGCGCTCGATGTCGATCCTGCTTATGCCGGCGTGAGGGAGCTGCCCCAGCAGGTACTGGCGGATCCTGAGGTCTGCCTCGAGATAGTCGCGGTATTGCTTCTCCGTGTACCAGCGAGACTTCCAATCCGTATAGATCCCGAGACGGAAGCCGTAGGGATGAACCTTCTGACCCATTACTCCGACTCCCCCTCTTTCTTCTTCGTTGTTTTCTTAGCCGTCGTTTTCTTTGCGGACGTCTTCTTAGCAACCGTCTTCTTGGCCGACGTTTTCTTCTTGGCTGTGGTCTTCTTTGCCGTGGACTTCTTCGTGGCCGTCTTGGAGGTCTCTTCCGGACGCGCCTCCGTCGCCACGCTCGCCCCCGAGGCTGCGCCTCGAGCGGGACCCGTGCCGGCCGTGTCCTTGCGAGTGCGGCGGGCGGCCCTACGAACCGTCCGTGCCGCAGGTAGCTCCTCCACGACATCGTCCAATCGCCCCACCACGACGGAGATGTGGCAGGTCCGCTTCCTCACGCGAGTTGCCCGCCCCATCGCCCGCGGCCTGAAGCGCCGTAACGTCGGGCCCTCATCGACCCAGGCGCGCTGCACGATGAGTTCATCGGTAGGCAACCCGCGGTTGTGCTCGGCGTTGGCGACGGCGGACTCGAGGACCTTGGCAACGGTCACCGAAGCCCCTCGTGGCGTGAACCTCAAGACGCGGCGAGCATCCTCGACGTGACGGCCGCGGATGAGATCCACCAACTGACGAGCCTTCGTCGACGACATCCTTATGTAGCGGGCCGTCGCGATCGCCTCCTGGGCGTCGGGCGCGATCTTGTGAGCCATCTACTTCACCCTCGTGGTGCGCTCAGCCGACCCACCGTGGGTGCGGAACGCCCGGGTAGGCGCGAACTCACCAAGTTTGTGGCCAACCATGGACTCCGTGACGTACACGGGCACGTGCTTGCGCCCGTCGTGGACTGCGATCGTGTGCCCGACCATCTCGGGGATCACGGTCGAACGGCGGGACCAAGTCTTGATCACGCGCTTCTCGTTCTTCTTATTCATCTCGACCACCTTGACGAGAAGGTGGTCGTCCACGAACGGGCCCTTCTTCAGACTTCTAGGCACTAACGACCTCTCTTCTTGCCGCGCCTGCGGACGATCATGGCGTCGGATTGCTTCTTCTTGCGCGTCCTGCCTTCTTTCTTGCCCCACGGGCTGACTGGGTGTCGTCCACCGGAGGATTTACCCTCTCCGCCGCCAAGCGGGTGGTCGACCGGGTTCATCACGACGCCACGGACCGAAGGGCGCTTGCCCTTCCACCGGTTGCGTCCGGCCTTGCCGATGGAGATGAGCTCCGACTCGGCGTTCCCGACCTCACCGACGGTCGCACGGCAATCCATCAGCACCATGCGCATCTCGCCGGAGGGCAGTCTGAGGGTTGCTCGGGTGCCTTCCTTGGCGACGAGCTGAACCGAGGATCCCGCTGAACGAGCCATCTTGCCGCCCGCCCCCGGCTTCAACTCGACGTTATGGACCACCGTACCGACGGGGATGTTCCGAAGGGGTAGAGCGTTGCCCGGGCGGATGTCGGCACCCGGGCCGGACTGCAGCGTGTCGCCTACCTTCACCCGGTTCGGCATGAGGACGTAACGCTTCTCGCCGTCCTTGTAATGGAGGAGGGCGATGCGCGCGTTCCGATTCGGGTCGTACTCGATGTGCGCGACCTTGGCCGGAACTCCGTCCTTATTGCGCCGGAAGTCGATGACCCTGTAGCGACGCTTATTGCCCCCGCCCTGGTGGCGCGTGGTGATCCTGCCGTAGTTGTTGCGACCGGCTTTGTTGGGACTCGGTTCGAGAAGTGACTTCTCCGGCTCGTTCCGCGTCAACTCCGCATAGTCCGAGTGCGACTGGAACCTCCGTCCCGGTGATGTTGGCTTCGACTTGCGAATCGGCATGAGTTCCCCTTAGCCCTGCTCGAAAATCTCGATCTTGTCGCCCGGAGCGAGCTTCACGACTGCCCTCTTGGTGTCGGGGCGCTTGCCCTGCGTAAAGCGGAAACGCTTGACCTTGCCCTTGCGGTTCGCGGTATTCACCTTGAGGACCTTGACGCCCCAGATGGTTTCCACGGCCTGGCGGATCTCGGTCTTGTTGGAGTCCGGGTGAACGAGAAAGGTGTACGCGTTGTTGTCGATCAACGAGTACGACTTCTCGCTGACCACTGGAGCCACGATGACGTCGCGCGGGTTGTTCTTCGTCGACCGGCTCACGAAGTTGTCTCCTTCTGAGCTCCGTCAGCCAATCGGTCAAAGGCCGCCGACGTGAACACCAGGGCATCGGCAACGAGCACGTCGTAGGTCGACAGCGCGCCGACGAGCGAGAAAGCCACTCGGTCCAGATTGCGAAACGCACGATCGACCGTTCGGGATGCCTCGTCTTCGGGATCGAGCACGATCAGTGCTCGACCCTCGATGCCTGCCGCTGCGATGCAGGAGGCCGCGGCCCGAGTCTTGGCTTCCTCGAACCCATCCAGGATCCAGATCAAGTCCGCGTTCGCTTTATCCGCAAGAGCCGAGCGGAGCGCTGCTTTTCTCATCTTCTTGTTGACGCGCACCGAGAAGTCACGCGGCTTGGGTCCGAAGGCAGATCCTCCACCGACCCAGATCGGGCTCCGGATCGAGCCATGCCGCGCGCGCCCGGTTCCCTTCTGTCGCCACGGCTTGGCCCCTCCGCCGCGCACCTCGGACCGTCTCTTGGTGGAGGCGGTCCCGGAACGAGCTGCGGCGAGCTGGGCCGTTACGACCTGATGCATCACGGCCATCTTTATGGCGCCGCCGAAGATCTCGTCGGGCAGGTCCCGCTGTCCGCCGCTCTTGCCGACTCCATCGATCACCTTTGCCTTCAAGGCCATCAGCTAGCCTTCCTTCCCTGGCTCCGCTGACGCAGGCGAACCGCGCTGCGCACCATCACCAGACCACCCCTCGGTCCCGGCACGGCGCCCCGTATCAACAAGAGGTTGCGCTCGGGATCCGCCTTGATGATCTGCAGATTCAACGTGGTCACCCTCGAGTGGCCCATGTGGCCGGCCATGCGCATGCCCTTGAACACGCGCGCCGGAGTGGCACACGCTCCGATCGATCCGGGTGAGCGATGTTTGGCCTGGGTCCCGTGGGTTGAGGAGAGACCCTTGAAGTTGTGACGCTTCATCACCCCGGCGAAGCCCTTGCCCTTGGTGACACCGATGACGTCTACAACATCGCCACTCTCGAATACATCGGCTTTGATCTCCTGCCCAAGGACGAACTCGCCCGGCCCGTCCAGCCGAAGCTCGACGAGGTGGCGCGCGGGGTCAACGTTTGCCTTCTTGAAGTGTCCGGTCACCGGTTTGCTCGGCTTACGGGCAACCCCAAAGGCCAGCTGCACAGCTGTATAGCCGTCGGTACTCGGAGTTTTCACCTGCGCGACACGGCAGGGACCGGCCTCGACGACCGTAACGGGAACGGCATGACCGTTCTCGTCGAACACCTGAGTCATCCCGATCTTGCGACCGAGGATCCCTTTCACCTCTGCCATGGGCTTCCTTGTGCCTCTCTCTACTCGCTTAGAGCTTGAGTTCGATGTCAACGCCGGCTGGTAGATCGAGGCGCTGGAGCGAATCGACCGTTTTCGGCGTTGGATTGACGATGTCGAGCAACCTCTTGTGGGTCCGCATCTCGAAGTGCTCGCGCGAATCCTTGTCCTTGTGAGGCGAGCGGATCACCGTGTAGATGGAACGCTCAGTTGGAAGCGGGATCGGGCCGTTGACGCTCGCGCCGGTGCGAGTCACCGTCTCGACGATCTTCTTCGCCGATTGGTCTATGACCTCGTGGTCATAGGCTTTCAGCCTGATCCGGATCTTCATTCCGCTCGCCACTGTGTTATTCGACGATCTTCGTGACTCGACCGGCGCCCACGGTTCGGCCACCCTCACGGATGGCGAAGCGAAGCCCTTCGTCCATGGCTACCGGCTGGTGCAGTTCGACGTCCATCTCGGTGTTGTCACCGGGCATGACCATCTCGGTCCCGGACGGCAGCTGCACCGAGCCGGTTACGTCCGTGGTCCGGAAGTAGAACTGAGGGCGGTAGTTGCTGAAGAACGGCGTGTGGCGGCCGCCTTCGTCCTTGGACAGGATGTAGACCTGAGCCTTGAACTTCGTGTGCGGCGTGACGCTGCCGGGCTTCGCGAGAACCTGACCGCGGCGCACGTCTTCCTTCTTGGTGCCTCGGAGCAGGATGCCCGCGTTGTCCCCGGCCTGCGCCTCGTCGAGCATCTTGCGGAACATCTCGATCCCGGTCACCACAGTCTTCGAGGTCTGCGGCTCGATCCCGACGATCTCGATCTCCTCGCCTACCTTGAGCATGCCTTGCTCGACCCTTCCGGTGACTACCGTCCCTCGACCCGTGATCGTGAAGACGTCCTCGATTGGCATCAGGAATGGCTTCGCCGTGTCGCGCTCGGGCTCGGGGATGTACTCGTCCACGTTCTTCATCAGCTCGATGATCTGACTCGCCGCCTCCTCGTCGCCGTCCAGCGCCTTGAGCGCCGACACGCGCGCCACGGGGACGTCGTCGCCGGGGAACTCGTACTCGCTGAGGAGCTCGCGCACCTCGAGCTCGACGAGATCGAGGAGCTCGGGGTCATCGACCATGTCGACCTTGTTGAGCGCCACGACGATGTAGGGGACGTTCACCTGACGAGCGAGCAGCACGTGCTCGCGCGTCTGGGGCATCGGACCGTCCGCCGCAGACACCACGAGGATCGCCCCGTCTACTTGGGCGGCGCCCGTGATCATGTTCTTGATGTAGTCGGCGTGGCCCGGCATGTCGACGTGGGCGTAGTGCCGGTTCTCCGTCTCGTATTCGATATGCGAGATGGCGATCGTGATGCCGCGCTCTTTCTCCTCGGGAGCATTGTCGATCTCCTCGAAGGATGAGAACGTGACTTCCGGGTTGCTGTCGGACAGAACCTTGGTGATTGCGGCTGTCAGGGTTGTCTTCCCATGGTCGATGTGACCCATGGTTCCGATGTTTACGTGCGGCTTGTTCCGCTCGAACTTCTTCTTTGCCATCGCCTCTCCTTCTCCTACTTGTCGACCGGTTCGCCACGAACCGCTGCAACAACGTCCTCTGCAATTGACTTTGGTGTTTCCTGGTAAGAGTTGAACTGCATCGTGTAGGTCGCGCGACCTTGCGTGCGGCTGCGGAGCTCGGTTGCGTAGCCGAACATCTCGGCGAGGGGAACCTGCGCACGAACGATCCGGTCCGTACCACGCTGATCCATCTTCTCGATGCGCCCGCGGCGACCAGACAGGTCCCCGATCACATCGCCCATGTACTCCTCGGGCGTGACCACCTCGACGTCGAAGATCGGTTCGAGCAGAGCGGGCCCGGCCTTCCTGACCGCGTCCTTGAAGCCCATCGATCCTGCGATCTTGAACGCCATCTCCGACGAGTCGACATCGTGATACGAGCCGTCGGTCAGCGTGACGCGCACGTCCACCACCGGATACCCGGCCAACACACCTGTAGCCATGGCTTCCTGGACCCCGTGATCCACCGCCGGGATGTACTCCGTCGGGATCCGACCGCCGGTGATCTTGTTGATGAACTCGTAACCCCCGCCCGGGCCCGTGGGCTCGAGGCTGAGCACAACATGCGCGTACTGACCTTTACCACCCGTCTGCTTGACGTAGCGGGTCTCGGCTTTCGCGATGGAGTCGCGGATAGTCTCGCGATAAGCGACCTGCGGCTTGCCGACATTGGCCCCAACCTTGAACTCGCGCAGGAGGCGGTCGACCAGCACCTCGAGGTGAAGCTCACCCATCCCGGAGATGATCGTCTGACCGGTGTCCTCGTCCGTGTGAACGCGGAAGGTGGGGTCCTCTTCGGACAGTTTCTGGAGCCCGTTGCCCAGCTTGTCGGAATCCACCTTGGACTTCGGCTCGATCGCCACATCGATCACGGGAGTTGGAAAGACCATCTCTTCGAGAAGCACCGGATTCGTCGGATCGCACAACGTGTCCCCGGTCAAGGTCTGCTTGAGACCCACGACCGCAACGATGTCGCCGGTGAATACGACGTCCTTATCCTCACGATGGTTGGCGTGCATCTGAAGGATCCGGCCAATGCGTTCTTTACGATCCCGCGCCGAGTTGGTCACCGCGTCGCCGCTTTTCAACGTGCCGGAATAGACCCTGAGATAGGTGAGGCGGCCGACGTAGGGATCGCTCATGATCTTGAAGGCCAGGGCCGCGAACGGTTCATTGTCCTTGGGCGCCCGCTCTGCGGGCTCGCCGGTGATCGGGTGATGTCCCTCGTATGGCGGGAGGTCGCTTGGGCTCGGGAGATACCAGCAGATGGCGTCCAGCAGTGGCTGCACTGCCTTGTTCTTGAATGCCGTACCGCAGAAGACGGCCGTGATCTGGTTCTCGAGGGTCGCCCGTCGGATCGCCTTGCGGAGGGCGTCCACGTCGGGGTCGTCCTCGGCGACGTAGGACTCCATGATGTTCTCGTCGTAGTCCGCGAGGGCCTCGATCAGATCGTGCCGGTACTGGTCGGCTTGTTCCTTGAGGTCGTCCGGGATAGGCCGGTCTTCCCATTCCTCGCCCATCCCCTCGGAGGGCCAGTAGTGAGCCACCATCGTGACCAGGTCGACCACGCCATGGAAGTCGTCCTCTTTACCGATCGGAAGCTGAAGGACGACCGGCCTCGTGTTGAGACGATCCCGGATCATGTCGACGGTGCGGAAGAAGTCCGCGCCGATCCGGTCCATCTTGTTCACGAAACACATACGCGGGACCTTGTACCGGTCGGCCTGGCGCCATACCGTTTCTGACTGCGGCTCGACCCCCGCCACCGCATCGAACACGGCGACTGCTCCGTCCAGAACCCGCAAGCTTCGCTCGACCTCGACCGTGAAGTCGACGTGCCCGGGAGTATCGATGATGTTGATCCAGTAGCCCTTCCAGTGGGCAGTGGTGGCCGCAGAGGTGATCGTGATGCCACGCTCCTGCTCCTGCACCATCCAATCCATCACCGCAGCGCCCTCATGGACCTCGCCGATCTTGTAGGTGCGGCCCGTGTAGTAGAGGATGCGCTCGGTGGTCGTGGTCTTGCCCGCGTCGATGTGGGCCATGATCCCGATATTTCGGGTTCGGCCCAATGGCACCTGACGCAGGTGCGAGAGCGCGTTCTTCTCGTTGCTCATCTCTTCATCTATCCGGTTCGCTA
>JALZOM010000063.1 GCA_030913945.1 Actinomycetota bacterium | reverse complement strand
CACCACCACCTTGGAGCCGTCGGTCGTGCTGCATTCGTAGGACGTGGAGACGCCGGTGTAGATCGAGATGTCGACCATCGCCTCGATCGCATTGTCTCCCCGGTTCTCCGTGCCGCCCCCTCTGCTGCCGGCGGCCTCGATGAAGATCTTCTCGGGACGCACGCCGATCCGAACGCCGCCGCGCTCGTTTGGCAACCTTGCGGCGGGCAGCGCGATGGTGCTCCCCGCCGCCAGGGCCACTTTCGCAGAACTGCCATCGGCGCCTTCGACCTCGCCGTCCAGCAGGTTTGAGGCGCCGAGGAATCCCGCCACGAACGCGGTTGCGGGCAACTCATAGACGTCTTGTGCCGCACCCACCTGTTCGAAGCGCCCGGCGTTCATCACGGCGATGCGATCGGACATCCTCATCGCCTCTTCCTGGTCGTGCGTTACGTAGATGAAGGTGATCCCCACCTCGCGTTGGATCCGCTTGAGCTCGAGCTGCATCTGATTGCGAAGCTTGAGGTCGAGAGCCCCGAGCGGCTCATCGAGAAGGAGGACGGCCGGCCGGTTCACCAGAGCGCGCGCCAGGGCAACGCGTTGCTGCTGCCCACCCGACATCTGATTGATCCGGCGGGGTCCGTAGCCCTCGAGGTCGACGAGCACCAACATGTCTTCGACCCGCTTCTTGATGTCCGCCTGGTCCACCTTCTTGCGCTTGAGCCCGTAGGCCACGTTGTTGTACACATCGAGGTGAGGGAAGAGGGCGTAGGACTGGAACACGGTGTTGACGTTCCGCTTGTATGCCGGAAGGTCGGTGACGTCGTCGCCCCCGAGATAGATCGCCCCGCTGCTCGGATCTTCAAACCCCCCGATCATCCGCAGGGTGGTGGTCTTCCCACATCCGGAGGGCCCGAGCAGTGAGAAGAACTGGCCCTCCTCGACCGCGAGGTCGATGTGGTCGACCGCGAGAGTCTCTTTGAATTCCTTGGTCAGTTTCTCTAAGCGGATCTCGGCCATGTCTCCAACCTATCCGGGTGCGGTTCCATACTTTTCCTGATGCCGTACGTAGTCTGCGTACGGATACCACCAGGACTTGGGATCCATCTTCGTATCGATGTGGATGTGCTTCGAGTAGCGGAACTCGTCGAGGCCTTCGGGACCCAGCTCGGTTCCCATCCCGGATGATTTCACGCCCCCGAATGGAGCCCCCTCGTTGTCCGTCAGGGGGTCGTTGAACCACACCATGCCCGACTCGATCTCCTCCATCGCCTTCAGCATGCGATCCAGGCGGCGCGTGTAGACGTTCGCGCCCAGGCCGTACTCGGTTGCGTTGGCTCGAGCGATGGCCTCGTCGAGCGAAGCCACTTTGGCGATAGGGGCGACCGGGCCGAAGGTCTCGCGACTCATCAGGTCCATCGACTCGTCGACGTCCACCACCACCGCCGGTGTGAGGAAGTAACCGCGCTCGAAGTCCCCGCGGTCGCCACCGTGGAGAACCTTTGCGCCGGATGCGCGCGCCATCTCGAGCTGTGATTCGACCTTCTCGCGTTGGATGTCCCGAACCATCGGACCGATATCGGTCGCGTCATCCATCGGGTCGCCGATCACGAGTTTCTTCGTCTCGTTCACGAAGGCTCCGACGAAGTCGTCGTAGACCTCGGGGAAGACGTAGAAGCGTTCGGCCGATGTGCACACCTGGCCGGCGTTGAGGTAGGCCGCCCAGACGGCCCCGCGCGCGGCCACCTCGAGGTCGATGTCGTCGCAGACGATGAACGCGTCCTTGCCGCCGAGCTCGAGGTGCACCTTCGTCAGCTGTTCTGCAGCGGCCTTCATGATGTGCTTGCCGGTATCCACCGAGCCGGTGAACGCGATCATCGAGACCTCTTCCGCGGTGACTAGCGCCTGGCCGGTTTCGGCCTCGCCGGTCACGACGTTGACGACGCCGGGCGGGAAGATCTCGGCGATCCCCTCGGCGAGCTCGAGGGTGGACAGGGGAGTCCACGGCGACGGCTTGACGATGACGGAGTTGCCGGCGGCGAGGGCCGGGGCGAGCTTCCACATCAACAGCAGCAGGGGATAGTTCCACGGAACGATCGCGCCGACCACGCCGTATGGCTCTTTGATGACCAGGTTCAGCTGACCCGTTTCGCCCGAGGGAACCACGCGCCCGCGCTCGAGCCGCCCGAGGGTCGCGTAGAACTCCAACACCCCCGCGCACCAACCCATCTCGTCCTTGTTCTCGACGAGCGGCTTGCCCCCCTCGCGGGTGAGCGTCGTGGCAAGGGATCCGGTGTGATCCGTTATCCACGCCGCAAGTTCTTTGAGCATCTCGCCGCGCTCCGGCGCGGGGAGCCGTTTCCACTCCTTGAACGCCGAGCGGCTCGACCGCGCCGCCTCATGGACCTGCTCTGTCGTGGCCGAACGCACCTCCGCGAAGGTTTCCTCGGTCGCCGGATTGATCACCGCCACGGGTGCGCCCTGCCCGTCCACGGACTGTCCGTCGATCAGCACTCCACTACGCCCCCCCGTCGGCCCAGCGGAGGGCCTCGATCAGAACGTCCAGGCCTTCATGCAGGTCCTCGTCGGAGATCACGAGGGGGGCGAGCAAGCGCACCACGTTGTCGTAGGTCCCGGCCTTCAGGATGATGACGCCGTTCTCGTGGCAGCGCTTGACTACGGCGGCCGTCTCGCGCTTCGCCGGCTCTTTCGTCTTCTTGTTCGTGACGAGCTCGACCCCAACCATGGGTCCGAGCCCCCGGACCTCGCCGACGATGCGGAGTTCGCTCGCCAGGGGGTCCAACCGGTCGCGGATGATCTTGCCCTGGCCGCGAGCGCGGTCGAGTAGATCGGTCTCCGTGAGCTCGCCCAGCACTGCGAGCGCGGCGGCGCACGACACGGGGTTTCCGCCGTAGGTGCCACCGAGGCCCCCGACGTGCGGTGCTTCCATGACCTCCGCGGTGCCGGTCACCCCCGAGATCGGAAGACCCGCTCCTAGTGACTTCGCGGTGGTGACGATGTCGGGGGTCACGTCGTAGTGCTCGATCGCGAAGAGGGACCCCGTCCTGCCCATCCCGGTCTGGACCTCGTCGTCGATGAAGAGGATGTCGCGTTGCTCGCACACGGACTTCAGGGCCGGCAGGTAGTCATCCGGAGCGACTACGAATCCGCCTTCTCCCTGCACCGGCTCGACGACCATGCAGGCGACGTTCTCCGAGCCGATCTGCGAGTCGATCATGTCGGCGGTGTGCTCGACGCAGGCCATGCCGCAACTGGAATGCTGGAGCCCGAGGGGACATCTGTAGCAGTAGGCGAAGGGGGCCCGATAGAACTCTGGCGCGAACGGACCGAAGCCGTGCTTGTAGGGCATCTCCTTCGCCGTCAGCGTCATCCCCACGAGGGTGCGCCCGGAGAAACCGTTCGTGAATCCGATCACGGCGTCTCGCCCGGTCGCGTAGCGCGAGATCTTCACGGCGTTCTCGACCGCTTCGGCCCCCGAGTTGGCGAGCATCGTCTTCTTCGGGTGATCGCCCGGCGTGAGCCGGTTCAGCGTCTCGGCCAGCTCGACGTACTCGGGATACATCGCCACGTGAAAGCACTCGTGCAGATAGTTCTCGATCTGCTCCTTCACCGCAGCCAGGACCCGTGGGTTGGAGCGACCGACGTTCAGGCACCCGAGCCCCCCTGCGAGATCGATGAACCGATTGCCGTCCACGTCGGTGAATCCGGCGCCCTCTCCGCCGGCGGCGAACACCGGGACCGTGTTGAACACGGCCCGGGGCACCGCCTCATCGCGGCGCTTGCCCCACTCAGACGAGGTGGGGCCGGGAATGCCGTTGGACATCTGACGACTCATGCGCGTCCCCCGGGCAAAGGTCTGACTGGCTCGTGCGTGGTCGGTGACGCGGATCGGGGCGCGCCCGGATGGCGTGACCTCCCCCGCGCTGCGACGCTAGCACCAGGCATTCCGGACGGCGCAGGTGCGACGAGGCGAAGCAGCCGTTCCGGCTTATACGGATTGGATAACGCCGGCCCCAAGCCCATCCCCGCTCCCAGCCCATCCCAGCTCCCAGCCCATCCCCCAGCCACCATCGCAGCGGGGCGACCGAGGCAGGCCCCCCCCTCTTGGATGCCCACCGGGCCACGTGCACCAGAGCTTTTCAAGAAGACCATCGCGCTCGGATCGAGTAGCAGGGTCGGGGCGTTCAGGGGCTCGCCGCTTACCCCCCAGGCCTCGACTCCCAGGCGACGGAGATCCGTGGTGCTCATGGTGCGAGTGGTGCATGCACCCCGTGCACCCCGTGCACCCCGTGCACC
>JALZOM010000061.1 GCA_030913945.1 Actinomycetota bacterium | reverse complement strand
CTAATCAGATCGGAGTTCATGATCGATTCGGTGTCCATCAACAAGGTCCAGGGCGTTCCCTTCATGGCAACGGAACTGGAAGACGAATTTGCGAGGTTGGTCTCGTGAGCCAAACCAATGGTGATCCGCTTCAGGGTCGGGGCATAACCGAGGGCGCGGCGGGCGTCGGCACGATGACCCGGAAGGACTTCGTAAGCGATCAAGAAGTGCGCTGGTGCCCCGGCTGCGGTGACTACGCGATCCTCGCTGCGATGCAAAGCGTCATGCCGGAGCTCGGCATCCCGCGCGAAAAGGTCGTGTTCGTGTCAGGCATCGGCTGCGCAAGCCGCTTCCCCTATTACATGGACACCTACGGGGTTCACGGTATCCACGGGCGCGCTCCGGCGATCGCAACCGGGATCGCAACGAGCCGCCCCGATCTGAGCGTCTGGGTCGTCATGGGGGATGGCGACGCCCTGTCCATCGGGGGGAACCATCTGATCCACGCGCTGCGTCGCAACGTGAACCTCAAGCTGTTCATGTTCAACAACCAGATCTACGGGCTCACGAAGGGTCAGTACTCGCCGACGTCCGAGCAAGGGAAAGTGACGAAGTCGACGCCCTTCGGATCCCTCGAGCAACCCTTCAACCCTGTATCCGTTGCGCTGGGGGCCGAGGCTACATTCGTCGCCCGGACGATGGACGTCGATCGCAAGCATTTGCCGGAGATGATCCGTCGAGCCGCGGCTCACAAGGGGTCGGCTTTCGTCGAGATCTATCAGAACTGCAACATCTTCAACGACGGCGCCTTTCTTGCGCTGGCATCGAAGGAGGGTGGAACGAAGAATCGCATCTATCTGAAGAACGGCGAACCGATCCGGTTCGGAGCGGACAAGGAAAAGGGTGTCCGCATGAACCCGGACGGACGGCTCGAGGTGGTCGACGTTGCTCAGGTGGGTGAGGAGACCTTGCTGGTGCACGACGAGGATCGGGACGATCCGAGCCTGGCGTTCGCGTTGTCACGTATCGCCGAGGGTCCCACTCAGCCGACCCCTTTCGGCGTGTTCCGCGCTGTGAACCGGCCCGTGTACGGGGAGTTGATGGAACAACAACTCGGGCTGGCGGCGGAGAAGCAGGGCCCGGGGGACCTCGAGCGATTGCTCAGGACCGGCGACACGTGGACGGTCGACTAGATGCCCGACGTGCCGGAGAAACACATCGACGACCGGGCTCGCGAGCTGGCCGAGGGCGGTAGCGAAGGCCACGAGGCCCTCGAAGACGATTCGGATGCGGCTGCTCGTGCCGCGCGCGTCATCCTCGAAGAATCTGAGGAACGCACGGCGGACCCGGCCGCACGCGACCCGGAGGACGACTCCGTGGTCCGACGCGATTCACCGGAGACGGCCGCCAGCGGGGACGCCCCCGGCTAGCTGGAAGGCCTATCCGTGCCCGAGCTTCCCGAGATGCAGGCGCTCGCAGAACGTGTCGAAGCCGAGTTCGGTGGCACGGCGATCAAGCGAGCTACCCCGATCCAGTTCTCCTCTTTGAAGACTTTCGATCCGCCTCCCGAGTCACTGGCCGGCCGGACGCTCGAGTCGGTGGGGCGGCGGGGCAAGTACCTAGTTCTCGAATTCGGCGGCCCCAGGCTGTTGATCCATCTCTCGCAGGGGGGGCGTGTCGATTTCGAACGTCCCGCCAAGGCCAGCCGTCCCAAGAATGGGGTGGTGCGAGTCGTGTTCGACGACGGCGCGGCCCTGTTGGTCAAGGAGTTCGGGACGGAACGCAAGGCCGGCTGGTGGATCCTCGCGGAACGTGATGATGGGCCGTTGGTGAAGTTGGGGCCGGAGCCCTTCTCCGACGAGTTCGAGGCACTCGTCACCGAGGGCGACGATGGCCGTCGCGTGCACACGTTGCTGCGAGACCAACGCACCGTTGCGGGCATCGGCCGGGGTTTCTCTGACGACATCCTTCATCACGCCCGTCTCTCTCCATACGCCTCGCTCTCGTCGTTGGACGACGACGCCCGGCGTTCTCTCGTGGAGGCGACTCACACTGTTCTCACCGAAGCCCTCCAGAAGGAACGGGCCCGGACGGGAGGTTTGCCCAACAAGCTCCAGGGCCGCTTCGTCGTTCACGGCAAAGCCGGAGAACCATGTCCACGCTGCCAGGAGACGCTCAGGCGCGTCTCATACGAGTCGCACGAGGTCGTCTATTGCCCAATCTGCCAGACCGGGGGCAAAGTCCTCGCCGACCGGCGCCTATCGCGCCTCGTCCGCTAGCCGCGGGTAACCTCGCCGCCATGAGTGACCAAGGGCACGGGGGGCGCGCGGTGTCGCTCGCGCTAGGAGCGCTGGGTGTGGAGCACCTCTTCACGCTCACCGGCGGCCACATCTTCCCGATACTCGATGGCTGTCGTCAGGACGGGATCCGCATCGTCGACACGCGGCATGAGCAGAGCGCAGCCTTCGCTGCCGAGGGCTGGGCTCGGCTCACTCGTAGGGTCGGCGTGGCCGCGATCACCGCTGGGCCGGGCGTCACGAACTCGATGAGCGCCCTCGCGCAGGCGCGCTTCAACCGCGCGCCGGTCGTAACCCTCGCGGGGCGAGCTCCGACTTTCCGGTGGGGCCAGGGATCTCTGCAGGAGATCGACCACGTCCCGTTCGTGGATCCGATCGCGCCTGCGAGAACGGTCACCGCGACGGACGAGATCGCGCAGGAAGTCATCAGTGCAGTTCACGCATCACTCACCGCCCCCCGTGGCCCCCGCTTCCTCGATTTCCCCTTGGACGTCCTGTTCAACTCCGCCACGATCCAGATCCCGGACGCGCAACCCTCCGAGGTTGCCGACCTTGACGCCGGTGCAGTGCTTGCGATCGCGGACGAACTCGCGCGCGCGGAGAGACCGATCCTTATCGCCGGCTCGAACGTGTGGATGGACGAGGCCGAGGATCAGCTCGTGCACCTGGCGGAGGCAGCCGGGATCCCGGTCTTCATGAACGGCCAGGGTCGTGGGTGTCTTCCGGCCGACCACCGCCTTGCGTTCGCGCGGGGCAGATCGAAGGCGATGAAGGAGGCCGACCTCGTCGTCGTCATCGGCACGCCCATGGACTTCCGGCTCGGGTTCGGGCAGAACTTCGCATCCGGGGCCAAGGTCGTGCACGTCGATTCTCATCCGGAGCTGATAGCCGAGCACGTCCCGCTGACGGCGTCTCTCGGCGCCCCCTTGAAAGCGTCGCTCGCAGGGATCGCCGATGCCCTGGCGGATGGTCCGGCGGTCTCGAAACAGTGGACCGCCTCTCTCGAGGCCGCCGAAAGCGAGAAGGGGGAGCTGGCCGAAGCCGAGCTGCGGTCGGGAGCCTCACCGATACATCCCATGCGGGTGTACGGCGAGCTCGTGCCGTTGCTGGACCGCGACGCGGTCGTGATAGGAGACGGTGGGGATTTCGTTTCTTACGCCGGCAGGGAAGTTCCTTCGTTCCAGGGCGGATCGTGGCTCGACCCGGGCCCATACGGGTGTCTCGGAGTGGGACCCGGCTACGCGGCGGCAGCCCGCCTCGCGTACCCGAACCGGCAGGTGGTTGCCTTGTTCGGGGACGGGGCGATCGGGTTCTCCGGTACCGAGCTCGAGACCCTCGTTCGGCTGGGCCTACCCGTTGTGTGCGTCGTAGGGAACAACGGTATCTGGGCTCTGGAGAAGCACCCGATGAAAGCTCTCTATGGTCACGATGTGGCCGCCGACCTGCAACCGGGACTGCGTTACGACCGCATGATGGAGGCGTTCGGGGGGCGGGGCGAGCTGGTCACCGACCCCGACGACATATCGCCTGCCCTGAAGCGCGCATTCGATGCGGGCGAGCCATACCTCGTCAACATCCTTACGGATCCGGACGTGGCCTATCCCCGCTCCGCCAATCTCGCTTGATCTGTCTCTATCTAGCCGGCTGTCGCGCGCTACCCTGACCCCTCGATGGATGACCTTCTAAACGAGGCGCTCGATGCCGCGACGGCATCCGGGGCGTCATACGCAGACGCGCGCGGTGTCGATATCGATGCCGAATCATTGACCGTGAAGGGCTCCAGGGTGGAGGCTCTCGACAGGAGCAGCTCCGTCGGGTTCGGCGTACGCGTTCTGGTCGATGGTGCCTGGGGTTTTGCAGCATCCTCACGACTCGATCGGGATGAGGCCTCTCGAGTGGCCCTAACTGCAGTCGAGGTCGCGCGTGCCAGCGCAACGGCGAATACCAACCCCGTGGAACTGGTGCCCGAACCGGCACACCGCGCAACCTGGAGCACTCCGGTTGACATCGACCCATTCGAAGTGTCAACGGAGCAGAAGGTCGCTCTACTGGCGTCCGCTGCGGAGGAGATGGAGAAGGTGCCGGGCATCAGGTTCGGCCGCGGCTCCATGGACCTGCTGCAGCAACGGACGTGGTTCGTCTCGTCTGAAGGTTCGGATATCGACCAGACCATCGTGCATACGGGGGCTGGGATCGATGCCGTCGCGGTCTCGGACGGTGACCTGCAGCAGCGCTCCTTCCCCGGCTCGTTCCGGGGCCACTTCGAGGCGGCCGGCTACGAGATCGTCGACGGACTGGGGCTTGTCGAGAACTCCCAGCGCACCGCGGAGGAAGCGGTTGCGCTGCTGCAGGCTCCAGAATGCCCATCCACGGCCACGACTCTCGTCCTCGACGGCCATCAAGTGATGCTTCAGGTTCACGAATCGGTGGGGCACCCCACGGAGCTCGATCGCATCCTGGGGATGGAGGCGGCCTTCGCAGGGACCTCATTCGTCGGTATCGGCGATCTCGGTCACCTCCGGTATGGCTCGGAGTTGGTGAACATCACGTCCGATGC
>JALZOM010000025.1 GCA_030913945.1 Actinomycetota bacterium | reverse complement strand
TCGTGGATGACCTCACCCGGCCCACGCCGGCCGACCGCGTTATGCCTTTCTTGCTCAGTCAATTCGCGGACGCGGGGATATCCGCGCAGGATGTAACCGTCGTGATGGGGAGCGGCACCCATGGGCGCGTTTCGCAGGAGGCCATCGCAACAAAGGTCGGCGGTCACGTCGGCGCACTGATCCCGCATGAGGACACCGGGAACCTTGTGCGTGTGGGGCGCACCTCGTTCGGGACTCCGGTGATCGTCAACCGTGAGGTTGCGGCGAGTGACCTGGTGGTCGGTATCGGAGGGATCTTCCCGAACTTCAGCACCGGCTTCGGTGGTGGCTCCAAGTTGGCCCTGGGCGTCCTGGGGAGGCGCTCCATCTCCAGGCTCCACTTCGGTCACCGCAGCATGTCGGGCAACTACTCGATCGACAACAACTTCCGGCGCGACCTGGACGAGATCGCAACCCTCGTCGGCCTCGACTCGACCATCTCACTCCATGTCGACGCGTACCGCAGGCTCGTCCGCATCGTCAGCGGGGACCACCGCGTGTATTACAAAGAGGCCGTCGATTTCTCTAAGGAGGCATTCGCGGCTCCAGGGCCCGGGTCTGCAGATGTCGTGATCGCCAACGCCTACCCTTTCGATACTTCACTGCACTTCACGCGCAGCAAGGGGCGATTCCCTCTAACCCGCTCGAAGCCCTCCGCATCGAGGGTCTTGATCTCCGCCTGCAGTGAGGGCGTTGGTCATCACGGACTCTTCCCCTACGAAAAGCAGAGGTTCCACCGCCAGCGGAAGATCGCGCGCACCGTGATGGCCAGGCCGGGTGCGGTGCCCGCCAAGATCAAGCGCCGTGCGAAACGCAAGGTCGCAACCCTGCGAGGTGGACGAGTGGACGCGGTCGCCGCTCGAGCTGACGAAAGGGTTGGGGATACGCCCGCCGGGGGTGGGGGGAAACCCGCCGGACAACGGGATCCCGTGTGGCTCTTCGTGTCAGGTGACGCGGAGCTCCCGTCGCACATCCCCGGGGTGCGCGCGGTCAGATCGTGGTCGACCGTCCTGGAAGCGATCGACCGCGAGCAGGGTGACCGCGAGACGCTCGAAGTCGCCGTCTACCCTTGCTCCCCGCTCCAGATACTGGCTCCGTAGCGCGCGGCTCACCGCGCGCCCACGACCGTCGGGCTCCGGTGCGAGATGTTCGGCGAGTTGTGAGCCTCAGCCGGCCTTCCGGGCCAGGACCAGGTACTGGTTGCCCCGATCCTTGAGGATGGGGGCACCCCTGTCGGCCCGTGCTTGAAGTCGGTGGTGGAGACGAACCGACCTGTCGTCGCTGAGGAACCTCCGGCCCATGAACGTGAAAGCGCCGAATCCAAGCGTTACGGCTCGAACCTTGAGAAGCTCAGCGTTCTCGAGGAGGGAATCGAACTCCCGGAGACGATGCATCGTCGCCAGCGCCTTCTCGGGCGGTCGATACCGCCCAGCCTTTTTCAGAAGGCCCTTTATCGCTCTCCTTGCACCCTCGAGGCCCGGCGCATTTCGGGGATCGAACGTGTGCGTCAGTCGAGCGCGGTTGTCCGAGTTGGCGAGGAGGTATCCACCGGGCCGCAAGACCCTCGCCATCTCCGTGACGGCGATCCCGGGGGAGTGCAACCAGGGCACGACGCCCAGTGCGACCACGAGGTCATAGGTCGCGTCCGGGAACGCCAGTCGGTGAGCGTCTTGCAACGACAGCCTTACATCCGACAAGCCGGCCTCCGCGATCTTGATGCGAGCGATCTGCAACATCGCCGAGGTCGAGTCGACCGCGTCGACCGAGTAGCCCCTCTGTCCGAGAGCTACGGAAGTGTGTCCCGCGCCACAGCCAAGCTCGAGTACGCGTGCTTCGGGGGAGAGGGCCAGATTATCCGTCCACTCCAGGGCGAGGCGTTGCCGGAGGCGGTGAACCTGTGCGTAGACGTCAGCGCGCTCGTACAGCGAGTCCCAAGCAAGAGCGTCTCTCTGGAATCGATCGATAACTCGACCCTGCAACTCGGCCGGCGATCGTAGTTCGATCTCATCATCCGAGCTCGAGGACGGTTCGGTGGGTGATCGTTCCGATGGGCGCACATATGGAAGATACAGGGAGAGCTAGTACTTGTCGCTGCCGCTTTCCTTCTTGTCCTCTTTGTCTCCGGCGCCGCCCTCGACCATGACCGTGATGGCGTCCTCCGGTCCGGTCGGGGCGTGGGCCGAATCGCGCAGTGAGGCCGTGATCGTGTGCTCGCCCGGCTCGAGACTGGTCACGTCGAAGCTCTCGGAGTCGATCATGTCCGGCTCCTGCTCGTTGCCGTCGTAAACGAGATGGATGTGGAGGGCGGCCGAGTCGCTCATGCTGAGCTCCTCGTCGGTGGACAGCTCGACGGTGAACGAATCGGGGACCTCGGCCCCGTCCTCGGGCGACTCGATCGTGATGCTCGATCCTCCGCCTCCGCCGGCCTCCGTGCCCGACGTGTCGTCCGAGCCGGACGTCCCGGATCCGCACGCGCCCAGCACGAAGATGAGGACGAGCGATGCGGCTAGGGTTGGAAGCGACTTACGTCGGGGGGTGATCATGCGTTTCTCCTCGGGTGAGCGGGGTCGTCTGGGCTCAATACCCGCGAAGGCGGCAGGGCGGTTCATCGATGCAGCAGAGGGGGGGTGGAGTCCCTACCGGATGTGTCCGCTGATGCTCGCCAGCGGGACGCCGGGGTAGCGCTCGATCTCGCGCTCGAGGTCGACCCGGACGTGGTCCTCGCGGCTGGCCAGCTTCCGGCCGGTCTCGCGGAAGCCCAGCTTCTGTAGGCGCCTGAGCTCGCCCGCGTGGCTCTTGCGCGGCTGCCCGCCGGGGGCCTTCAGGTAGACGTCCACCGTGAGCTTCTGGGTGATCTTCTTCTGCTTTCCTTCTGCCATCGGTGCAGGTTATCCCATGGTCGACGGGCCCGGGTCCTAGATCCAGCGCTTCCTCTTGAAGTAGAAGTACAGGAACGCCCCGCTGATCGCCATCATCATGAGAGCGAACCAGAATCCGAAGATCTCCCCTTCGTTGGGGATCAGGGCGAAGTTCATCCCGTAGAAGCTCGCGATGAAGGTTGGCACCGCGATGATCGCGGCCCAGCCCGTGAGCTTCTTGGTCACCTCGTTGAGAGCGGTCGACTGCTCCGCCCGCATGTAGTCGATCACCGCGTCGGAGAGGTCGTCGACGTTCCGGATCTGGTCCCCCAGGCGGATCACGTGGTCCTGGACGTCACGGAACAGGTCCCCGCTGGTGCCAACGAGCAGTTTGCTGGCTTCGTCGTTCAGGATGGAGTCCAGGACGCGTTGAAGGGGGAGCGCATAGCGCCGGAGCCGGGACAGCTGCTGTTTGAGCGAGTAAAGCTGACGTTGCACGCGGGCCAGGGGGGAGCCGAGCACCACGTCCTCGAGTTCCTCCACCCTCCCCTCGAGCCCGTCGGCGATCCTTTCGTAATCGTCAACCGCTACGTCGAGAAGAGTGTGGACCAGATAGGGGGGTTCATCGCGTAGTCGGTCCTCGTTGTCGCGCCACCGTTCCTTCGCTTCCTCGAGGATCCGGGTGCAGCTCTGGTGGATCGTGATGACCCACCGGTCGCCGGCGAATATCGCGATCTGGGACGCTTCGATGTGCCCGTTCTCGTCGCGCCCGTTCTCGTCGCGCCCGTTCTCTTCGTTGAGCTCATGGAAGACCAGGAACATATGTCCCTCGTAGGCGTCCAACTTCGGACGCTGCTTCGCGCGGATCGCATCTTCGACCGCCAGTGGGTGCAGACCGAACTCTTCGGCGATCGTCCCGATGTCCTGGCGAGAAAGGTCCTTCACATCCACCTCGACCCACAGCAGGTTGCCGGGCTCCTTGCGGAGCTCGGAGAGAGCATCGAGGTCTTCCACTTTCGTCCAACCGCTTGCTGCCGAGTGGCAGACGGCCATAAGCATCTTTAGACAATAGGGCCAAGCGGCCCCCCGCGCGGTCGAATAGCCTCTATTAGCCGAACGCATCTACCTAAGCAACAGGAGGAACCATGCCCGTCTCGAACGGGGCCATCGACGAGCGCGCCAAGAAAGTGCTTGACGAAGAGGTCGTGACCTATGAAGAGCGAACCCCCAAGTCAAAAGCGCTGTACGAGCGTGCCGAGCGTTCGATGCCCTTCGGTGTGACGTCCTCGTTCCAGGCCGGGGACCCTTATCCGATCTACCTCGCCAGTGGACAGGGGAGCCACGTCACCGACGCCGACGGGAACACCTACATCGACTACCACAACGGGTTCGGGTGCATGGTCGTCGGGCACGCCCACCCGAAGGTCCGTGCGGCGATCGAGCATGCGGCGGCCCACGGGACACACTTCGCCGCGACCACGGAAACCGCGGTGCTCTACGCCGAGGAGCTCAAGAAGCGCTTCGGTCTCGAGAAGATCCGCTTCACGAACTCGGGCACCGAGGCCACCATGGATGCGATCCGGGTGGCGCGGGCGGGCACCGGGAAGGACGTGCTGCTCAAGATCGAGGGCTCCTACCACGGCCATCACGATGCGGTGATGTATTCGGTCATCCCGTCGATGGATTCGGCCGGTCCCACCGAGCGACCGTGGACCGCCCCGTTCTCGCGCGGTATCCCGCCCGAGACCGCGAACTCGACCATGATCGTTCCCTTCAACGACGTCGAGGGGCTCGCGAACATCCTGAACGAGCACGGCGACCGGATCGGCGCTCTCATCATGGAGCCGGTGATGATGAACATCGGGATCGTCGTCCCGCTCCCCGGCTACCTTCAGAAGGTCAGGGAGCTCTGCGACAA
>JALZOM010000204.1 GCA_030913945.1 Actinomycetota bacterium | reverse complement strand
ATCTCGCCATCGTTATAGAGGTAGAGCTTGTTCTCGCCGATTCGGGTCAGCAACACCTGATCGAACTCATCCGAGGTGGTGTCCGGCTGGAGGGTCTTTACCGGCAGAGCGAGATTGGCGTCGCCCGATCCGCGCTTCAGGGTCTTGGTCAGAGCGGCGGAGGCCTCGTCGGATTGCAGAGCGTGGCCCACACGGTGCTCGGTGATCTCGACCCATCCTGTCGAGTAGTCGATGCCCGCGTCGACCGGCTCGGCGTTCACTGACTTGGCGATCGACGCGACGAGCTCCTTGGCCCCCTCGCGGGGATTCGTGATCGCCACGGATTCCGTGAAGTCCATGTCCTCGCCCAGCAGCTTCATCCCGGCCTGATCCATGAACGAGGCGCTCACGGTCGCGTCGACGGCCGCCGCCACGGCGGCCCTGGCGTTGCTGCGGGCCCCCAGCTCCTTAGGGGTGGTGTCCCACGACTTCTTCTTCCACGTGAGCGAGATCTCACGGGTGAGCTGCGGCGCGATCGTGTCCTTGACCTCGGCGAGGGCCTCGGCCTGCGTCATCCCGGAAAGATCCACGCCGGCGACGGAGGTCCCGGGGAAGATCCGGCCCTCGTACTCCTGGCCGTAGTCATAGGTCACGTAAGCGGCGGCGCCGGCGGCGGCGAGCAGTAGCAAAGCGAGGATGGCGGCCACGAGAAGAGCCTTTTTGCCCGCGGAGTCAGGGCGCCACCAGCCGGTACGCTCGGAGATCACCTCTCCGTTGGCCTTGATCTCTGCTGTACTCATGCCCTCCTCAATCCGAAGCACCCATGCTATAGGCGTTCTCTCCTTATAGAGACGGCGCCCAGGACACCTAACTTGACGCTGAGATGTCCAGATCGGTTGCAGCCCACGAGTGGGGCCGCTTCCCTCCCTTGCCCGATGCGGCCGTGTAGGCCACGATGGGCGCATGGATGTCCACGACTCTCTCATAGATCTCATCGGGAATACACCCCTGCTGAGGCTCAGCCGCATCGAACCGAGCCTTGGGTGCACTTTGCTTGCAAAGGTCGAGGTCATGAACCCGGGCGGCAGCGTGAAAGACAGGATCGGCATCCGGATGATCGAGGCGGCCGAGAGGTCGGAGGTCCTCAAGCCGGGCGGCACCATCGTCGAACCAACCTCCGGCAACACGGGCGTGGGGCTTGCTATCGCCGCCGCCATCAAAGGCTACAAGTGCATCTTCATCATGCCCGACAAGATGAGCCAGGAGAAGATCTCGCTTCTCCGCGCGTATGGAGCCGAGGTCGTCATCGCGCCCACGGCCGTCCCCCCGGATTCGCCCGAGTCCTACTATCGGGTCGCGGACCGCCTGACCGCCCAGATCCCTGGGGCGTTCCAGCCGAACCAGTACTTCAACGACGACAATCCCCGAGCGCACTACGAAACGACCGGCCCAGAGATCTGGAAGCAGACTGAGGGCAAGATCACTCACTTCGTAGCGGGCGTCGGCACCGGTGGAACGATCAGCGGCACGGGACGCTACCTCAAGGAGCAGAACCCGGACGTCGTCGTGGTGGGAGGGGACCCCGAGGGATCCATCTACACCGGGAGCGAGCCCCGTCCTTATCTCGTCGAGGGGATCGGCGAAGACTTCTGGCCCGACACGTTCGATCGCACGATCGTCGATCGTTGGGTGACCGTTTCGGATCGCGATTCGTTCGTGATGGCGCGAAGGGTGACGCGTCGCGAGGGGTTACTTGTTGGGGGCTCGGGCGGCACGGCGATGTGCGCCGCTCTCGAGGTCGCGCGCGACCTCGAACCCGACGACGTGATGGTTGTGATAATCCCGGACTCGGGCCGCGGCTACCTATCAAAGGTCTTCAACGACGCGTGGATGTTGCAGAACGGATTCATCGACCGTCCCGGGACGCAAGCGAGGATCGGCGAGATCCTGAGCGCGAAGCGGCGCATCGAACCCGACATCCCGGATCTCGTCGCGGTCGGCAGCCACGAGAGCGTTGGGCGTGCCATCGACATCCTGCAGTCCTATGGGATCTCGCAGATACCCATCGCGAAGAGCGAGAGCCCCGACGACATCGCCGAGATCGTCGGCTCGATCCACGAGCGAAGCCTCCTCGATCGAGTCTTCCGCGATCGAGACGCCATCGATCGCGAGGTCGTCGAGATCATGGACCCACCGCTTCCGGTGATCCAGGCCACATCCGGGGTCGAGGAGATGGTCGTTGATCTGGCAAGGGGGGCCGAAGCGATCGTCGTGGCCGAAGGCTCCAAACCATCGGGGGTTCTAACGCGCGCCGACCTCCTTGAGTTTCTGGCCCACCAGGGACCCGATCCCAGCAAGTAGGCGAGCCAGTGACTCCCGTTAGGACAGGGCTCGCTCGAGGTCGGCGATCAGATCGTCCGGGTGCTCGATGCCAACCGACAGCCGGATCAGCGCCGGGCTCACTTCCATCCCGGACCCCGCGAGGCTCGCGTGCGTCATACGTCCGGGATGCTCGATGAGCGATTCCACGCCCCCAAGAGACTCCGCCAGGAAGAACAGCTTGGTCTTCTCGCACACCGACAGGGCGCGGGCCTCGGACTCGACGGTGAAGGACACCATGCCCCCGTAAAGGGGCTCCCCCGTCGCAGCCATCTGCTCCGTCGCCACCCGGTGCCCGGGGTCGTCGCTTAACCCGGGGTAGTAGACCTGCTCGACCGCGGGATGTTCCACGAGCCAGCGCGCGATCCGCGCGGCACCCTCGCAATGGGCGCGCATCCTGATCGCCAGCGTCTTGAGACCGCGGAGCAAGAGCCACGAGTCGAACGGTCCCGGCACCGCGCCCACTGCGTTCTGAAGGAACCTGAGTCGGTCCGCGAGCTCGCCATCGTTCGTGGCGACCGACCCGAGGACGAGATCCGAGTGTCCCCCCAGGTACTTCGTCGCCGAGTAGACGACGGCGTCGGCACCGTGCTCGAGTGGACGCTGCAAGAACGGCGTGGCGAAAGTGTTGTCGACCGCGAGTAGCGCGCCCGCATCGTGGGCAAGGTCACCTAGGAGCTCAAGATCCAGGATCTTCAGGGTCGGATTCGTCGGCGTCTCCGCGAACACCATGCCGGCGCCATCCGCCAGGGCGGCCTTCACCGCCGATGCGTCGGTCATATCGACCGTCTCGTACCGGAGGTCGCGGTCGTTCATGACCTTGTCGAAGAGTCGGTAGGTCCCGCCGTAGACATCGTCCGGGATCAAAACCAGCTCCCCGGGACGAAGGGCCATCGAGAGGATCGTCGTGGCGGCCATGCCGGACGCGAAGGCAAGGGCCTGCGAGGATCCTTCGAGAGCTGCAAGGCAGGACTGCAAGGCGCTGCGAGAGGGGTTATCGGTGCGAGAATATTCGAAGCCCTTGTGCTCGCCTACAGCTTGCTGGACGTAGGTCGATGTTTGATAGATAGGCACCACCGCGGCACCCGTGGTCGGGTCGGGATCCTGGCCCACGTGGATCGCAGCGGTTTCGAAACGCATAGGGTCGGTCATGGTCACTCCACAGTGGCTCTCGGGAAGCGGAAGGACTGTCTGAACTGAGCAATCTGGATACCACGGAAGAGGACACCAACCCGGCATCGGACCGGGACGAGCGCAGCGACCTCGCCCGCCCCCGGGTCGCCATCTCCGCTCTCAAACGCGGCGACGACCCCGAGGTCGCACGCATCCCACTCCACTACGTAGAGGCCGTCCTGGCGGCCGGCGGTACCCCCGAGGTGCTGAGCGCCTTCGAGCTCCACCCGGACGAAGTCCCTCCCGAGGGCGTGACGGTCCGGACATCTGTCGATCCCGACGACCGATCGCTTCTCGACGGCATGGTAGGGCTCATCCTGTCCGGCGGCGGAGACGTCGATCCCCGGCTTTACGGCCAGGAGCCTCATCCGAGAACGAACAACGTAACCCCGCTTCGGGACAGGATCGAGATGACCCTGACCGGCGAAGCCCTCGCGCGTGACATGCCTCTGCTCGCGATCTGTCGTGGCATGCAGCTGCTCAACGTCTACCTCGGCGGTTCGCTCGAGCAGCACCTCGCCGACGTGGCCGATCGGCTCCCGCACGATCGCGATAGGCCGAGGGTCGAAGCGGTACACGAGGTCCGCATGAAAGAGGGCAACCTGTTGTCGGAGTGCCTAGGAACCACCACGACCGGGGCCAACTCGCATCACCATCAGGCGCTCGACCGGGTGGCAGCTCCCCTACAGGAGATCGGATGGGCCGAGGACCGCGTTCTCGAAGCGGTCGTCTCGACCGAACATTCCTGGGTCGTCGGCGTCCAGTGGCACCCCGAGGTCATGGCGCCCGTTCACCGCGATCAGGCGCAGATCTTCAACTGCTTCATCCAGGCCGCCCGCCGTTTCGAGGCGGCCGTCCCGATCAGCGCCTGACCGGCGTACCCATAACGTCGGCGGGGTCATTCGCGCCGCGATCGAAAGCAGAGCGCTCGGCGACGATCGGTGCCTCCGACGTGATCACGGCCCACGCGGCGCGCCCAGTGGTCCATCTGTCGAGGTTGATCTCCCGTCGGAGACCCGCTCCGAGAACCAGCTCCTGTAACGCAGCCGGAGCTTTGGGTTGGGAGTCCTCGAACATCAGGGTCACATCCAGGATGGCGTCCTCGGAGGCGGGATTCATGACCGAGACACGGTCGCTGGCGGGATCGAGAGCAGCGGGACCCAGGAACCACTCCCGAGCCGTGGAGACGGCACCGATCTCACCGGTGAGGCCCCCGCCCTCACCCTTGTAGGCCGTGGTCCGTTCGGCCACGACCTCGATCCCGTTGCTCGAGGTAACGAGCGCGCTCACATCGGTAACGGAGCCGAGCCTGGCAGGCGGAGTCTCGTAGAGCGGCACTCGCTTGGAGCTGCCGGGGGGAACCGAGATCTCGACCAGCTTCTGCGGCTGGAGACTGCCATCGTTGGTGGTCAAAGAGATCGTGATCGCGGCCTCTTCAGTGGTCGACGGATTCAGCAGCGATATGGCTTCGGTGACTCCCGTTCCTGCGCCGCCCGCCGGGAAGAACCACGTCGGGGAGGTCTGCCTCGTCCCCAGTGAGAACTCAACCCCGGCCGTCCCGGTCTTGGGATCGGCGACAAGCATCCGCCAGGCAACGACCCGTCCCCTGATCGCCGATACGGAGGCCCCCAACTCATCCTGAAGAGTGATGAACTCATTGACGCTGATCTCGCGCGTGGTGCCCGCCCGCACCGGGATGTCGGTGAGGTTCGCCTTCACCTTCTCTCCCGTGGGGGTGTAGAAGGAGAGCCTGACCACAGACTCCTCGGGGAAGGGGTTGTAGACCATGATGCGTTCGTCGTAGCCGAGCGCGCTGGATCCGGCGGCGAAGTACCAGCGGGTCCCGGCGAGCGCAGAGCATCCCGTGGCCCCCGCCCCCTCGGGCGCGCGCGTCAGAGCGGTGGCTTCGACCGGGGCGCCGAACCCGACCACGTCGACCGCCGAGCCCTCACTGGGAGAACCGACGAGTATCTGACCCGGCGCGAGGTCCAGCTCTTCCTGGTCCGACGGCTCCAGCCCCACGGTCGCCCCCTCGCCTCGGCCGGCCACCGAGAAGCGGGCGTTGCTGTCTCCCTCGGCCAGCGACGGAGGACAGTAGACGGCTCGCTCCACGAAGGCAGCAGGCGTGGAGCGTTCAGTGACGGCCTCGACGTCATCCGAACCGGCTCCGAGGGCGGCCCCCGCGACCGCCAATGCAACCACCACGACCACCAGCATCAGCTCGCGCACGCGCTCGGTCATGAGGCTGCCCGCCTGCGACCCATCGACCTGCGCCTGGTACCGCTCGACGACACCGCCCCGATCGCAACGATCCACGCGAGGGCCGTGAACAGGTACCACAAGAGATCGTCAAGCCCACGCTCGAACGAGATATCCAGCTCTGCTCGCGTTCCCGGAGCAAGGTCCCACGCGTTCCCCCACTCGACGTCAACGTCCTGAAGAGTTCGGTCGCCGAGCTTCGCCGTCCAGCCTGGATCGGTTCGCTCCGAGAGGAAGACGACCCCGGGACCCGCCACGCGCGCCGCCTCGAAGTGGGACGGGGATTCCTGTTGAGCGGCCAAGCGTTCGACCTCTTCGACGCCGGCTCCCAGTGTCGGATCGTTCTCTTCGAGAGCTTGCACGTAAACGGGCAGCTCCGTGTAGACGCCGGCGCGAGAGAGGGGGGACGCGTTTTCGAGGACGTAGTACTCGGTCTCGGATCGCGCCACGGCAAGATCCCTTTGAGCGAGCCACTCGGCGGCCCCAGGGCCTCGTTCCAACAGCACGAACTGAACGTTGAACGCGCCGAGCAACCGACCACCGCGGTCGGTGGCCCCCTGTTCGATGGCCGCGATCGCTCCACTCAGGTTGTCTTCGCCGGTACCCTCTCCCCGATGGAACAACTCGCTAAGAACCTTCCCGCGCGGGCCGGTTAAAAGAGGCTCATCGGGCGGACGCACCGCGCTGCGGACGCCCCCCTGCCATCCCTCCCCCACCCAAAGAGCACGGAACTGTCCCACCTGCTCGGCCTCCGCGAGCAACAACGAATGGATCTGCTCGACGCGCGTCGACGAGATCTGACCAGAATCCTCTCCAGGGGACCATTCACCGCGCCAGAGCGACGGAACGAGTCCGGCCAGTAACAAGATTCCCGCGCCCGCGATGCCTGCAAGCGCGAGCGCGTGGACGGGCCCCAATCCCCGGCGAGGGAGATCGCTTCGGAACGCGCTGATGGCCAAGCCCACGAGGCCGGAGAACGCAAGCGTCGCCAAGACGCCCGCTTCCGCCGGAGCCGCGACGATGGGGCGGAGCGCTCCGCTCGCCGTGGCTCCGACCAACAAACCCACTCCGACGACGAGCAACCACATCGCTAGACCGGTTCGCCGCCTCTGCCCGCTCGATATCAGGACGGCTATCAACCCGAGAAGGGGCAGAGCAAGTCCCATGAGAGCGGGACCACCCGGCGTCTGCCCCGACAACACGCTCGCCATCGAAT
>JALZOM010000203.1 GCA_030913945.1 Actinomycetota bacterium | reverse complement strand
ATGATCGGGAAGACGAAGGTGAAGAAGGCCGACGCGGGATTACGCCAGAAGGATCGATTCTCGTAGCGGATCTGGCGGGCTGCCAGGCCGAGGTCACTCATGCGATCCCGAAGCCTGCCCGTAGGCGCTGCCGGTGAGCTTGAGGTAGACGTCTTCCAAAGACGGCTTAGTGACGGTGAGACCCTCCAACTGCACGCGCTGCTCGAGCGCCCACCCGGTGAGCTCGTGCAGCGCGCGCATCGGGTCGTCCGAGCTCAGCACGATCGAGTCGCGGGCTCGGGCGGCCTGGGATCGGAGGTTCGAAGGGAGCTCATGCTCTCCTTCGGGGAGGACGAATTCGATCTTCGTCGACGCGTACTGGCTCGAGATGAGTCCGCTGGGGGTCCCTTCGGCAACGATGCTGCCGGCGACGATGATCGCCAGATGGTCGGCGAGCAACTGGGCCTCGTCCATGTAGTGCGTCGTGAGCACGATGGTCTTGCCGGTGCTTCTCAGATTGTCGATCATCTTCCACGCGTTGCGACGCGCCGATGGGTCGAAGCCTGTGGTGGGCTCATCCAGGAACAGAAGGCGAGGATTACCCGCCAACCCGATCGCCACGTCGAGACGGCGTTGCTGGCCGCCCGATAGCCGGCGCACTCGCTCTTTGCGTTTCTCGTTCAGCTCGACGATCTCGATGATCTCATCGAGTGGAAGCGGGTCCGGGTAGTAGCCGCGATAGAGCTCGATAACTTCCTCAACCGTGAGATAAGGCTCGACGCCCGTCTCCTGAAGGACGATCCCGATGCTTTCCCAGAACGCCCGTTCCTTCTTGGCGGGGTCGAATCCAAGAACGCTGACCTCTCCCGCGCTTCGCTTGCGATGCCCTTCCAGGATCTCGACGGTCGTGGTCTTCCCGGCTCCATTGGGGCCGAGGAGGGAGAAAACCTCCCCCTCGCGCACGGTCAGATCGATCCCCTTCACCGCCTCGAGTTGTCCGTAGGATTTCTTGAGACCGTGAACCTCGACAGCCAGGTCACTCATCGTGGGCGAGCATAAGCTAGAAGATATGTCGGACTTCTTGCAGTCACCTCCCGAGCTCCCCGACACGTGGGGTTCAGATCGCACGTTGCGCGAGGCGCTTCGCTTCTACCTCGGCGATGAACTCTTCGGCCACGCCGAGCCCGAGCTGGCGCACCTCGGGCGTGTCGCTGCTGCTCCCGACACGTTGGAGCTCGCGATGCGTGCCGAGTCCCAGCCCCCTCGACACATCCCGTACACGACGTGGGGCGATCGGATCGATGAAATCGTCCTGTCGGATGCATGGCTGGAGCTGGGGCGGATCGGGGTCGAGGCGGGTGTTACCGCGCTGCCCTACGAGAACTCCGTCTTCGGCGAGCGAGCCCGACTGGCCTGGGCGGGGATCCTGAGCCTGTGGGGGCCTTCGTCGGCCTTGGCGTCCTGTCCCATCGCGATGACGGATGGGGCCGCTCGCACCTTGCTGGAGCATGGCAGCCCGAACGAACTGAGCGTTGTCGATCGACTAACCACGCGCGATCACGGCCGCGCTTGGACCAGCGGTCAGTGGATGACCGAAACGGCCGGGGGGTCCGACGTCTCCGGGACCGGCACGGTTGCCGTGCCGGACGGCGACGGCTGGCGACTGTGGGGGACGAAGTGGTTCACGAGCGCGACCACCGCCGAGGTCGCTCTCACGCTTGCTCGCCCTCAGCGCGCTCCTCCGGGGGCGCGCGGCCTGTCCCTGTTCCTGGTGCATCGCCGAACGCCGGATGGGAGGCCGAACTCCATCTTCGTCCGCAGGCTAAAGGACAAGCTTGGGACCAGGGCTTTGCCCACCGCTGAGCTCGAGCTCCAGGGGTCGTTCGCGACCGCCATCGGAGATCCGCTGGACGGCGCGGGCGTGAAGCGCATCTCGACGATGCTCAACATCACGAGGATCCATAACGCGCTCGGAGCCTCCGGAGCCCTCGCCCGAGGACTCTCGTGGGCCCGCGCGTACGCACGCGTGAGGAAGGTCTCCGGCGCGTCCCTTCAGGACCTCCCCGCCCACCGGTCCACCCTTGTTGATCTCGCTGTCGACTACGCCGCGGCTCTGGAGCTGGTCCTCCGATGCTGCGAGCTGCTGGGTCGGGTCGAGGCCGGGACCGCTTCCGCAAGCGATGCCGCGTTGTTGCGCGGGCTTACACCGGTGACGAAGCTGGCCACCGGTCGCTGGGCAATAGCTGGGGTCACGGAGGCCATGGAAGCGGTCGGTGGCGTGGGCTACTGCGAGGATTCGACGATCCCCGCGTTGGTTCGCAACACGCATGTGATCCCGATCTGGGAGGGAACGACCAACGTTCTCGCGTTGGACCTGATGCGGGCGGCCATGCGATCGGATGCACTCGATGCGATCGTGAAAGATGCGCGCGCATCGATGGAGAAGGCTGGGTCGGAGCCAGCTTTGATGCCGGCGCGCCGGGCGGCGGAGCGGGCCCTCGACGAGATCGAGCGCCGGGCGCTCCACCTCCATGTTGATCGCGGACGCGCCGAGGCTAATGCTCGATCCTTGGCGATGGGCGTAGCCTCCACATACGCCTGCGCCCGCCTAATAGCCCAGGGAGCATGGGCGTTGCAAAGCGGGGACGGCCGCACCACCGCCACCGCCCTCCGCCTGGCGGAGCGTGGACTCGTTCCGTCCGAGGCGCCGACCGCGATAGATCTGGCGATGGACGATGGCGGGGGGATTATCGAGCCCACGGGGGAAGGGGCGGGGCCGGTCGACCAATCCGCCTGACGTCCCACCCACGAACTTCCACACGCACAGAAAGCTGCTCCCCAGCGCCGCCCTCCTCCCAGCCGTGTGCGCGGGATATCCCCAGTTCCCGGGTGCGATCGTCCGGCGGAGGGCCGGGGAGCTCGAACCAACCAGAATCTGGGTCATCGACCTGCCCAGAGAAAGGGCGCCTATCCCCCCGGGCGCCCTTTCTTGTTTCAGAAACGGCCAAACGGCCGAAGATGTTAGGCACAGGGTTAATCGCGCCTGAGAGGGCCTCATCCTTATGCACGGAGCAGACGAGCTGGGCACTGCGGGCAGGCTCGCGCCCGTGGCCAACGAGGGGCTCAGTTCAGTGCTGGTCGTGGATGACGAGGAACCCATCCGGAAGATCCTGATGCGCCTTTTGGATCGCAACGGCTACGACTGCATGACCGCGGCGGACGCAGACGAGGCTCGAAAGCTGTTGCGTGACAAGCCTTTCGCGATCGTTCTCACGGACATGAACATGCCGGGCGTCTCCGGGCTGGATCTGATCATGCAGATCACGGCCGAGTACCCGGACATCGCCACAGTGATGATCACGGGGTTGGATGACGCCAAACTAGCCAATGCCGCTCTCGAAATGGGCGCGTACGGCTACATCATCAAGCCGTTCGAGCCAAACGAGGTGCTGATCAACGTTGCAAACGCCCTCCGTCGCCGCTCACTCGAGATAGAGAATCGCAATCACCGCGTTCGCCTGGAGCAGATGGTGAAGGATCGGACCAGCGAGCTGTGGAATGCCATCGCGCAACTCGAGAATGCCGAGAAGGAACTACGGCTCTCGCGCGAGGAGACGATCCAGAAACTTTCGATCGCGGCCGAGTTCAGAGACGACGAAACCGGTCAACACATCGAGCGCATGAGTCGCTACTGCGGCCTGCTCGCCGGCACGATGGACGAGGATTCGGAACGGGTCGAGGTACTACGGCTGGCGAGCCAGATGCACGACGTCGGCAAGATCGGTATCCCCGACCAGATCCTCTTGAAGCCGGGCCCCCTTACGCCGGACGAGCGCGTGGTGATCGAGAAGCATTGCGACATCGGGTACCGGATCCTCGTCGGGTCCAAGTCCAATCTGTTGAATGTTGCCTCCACGCTCGCTCTCTCACATCACGAGAAGTTCGATGGTTCCGGCTACCCGCGCGGCCTCGCCGGAGAAGAGATCCCGATCGAAGGCCGCATCGGCGCGATAGCAGATGTCTTCGACGCTCTGACGTCGGACCGGGTGTACAAGAGGGCGATGCCGCTGGGCAAGGCACTCGATGTCCTCCGAGAGGGCCGGGGAACGCACTTCGACCCCGACCTCCTGGACCTTTTCCTGAGCTCGTTTGACTCCGTCGTCGCGATCAAGGCCCAGTACGCCGACCGCTAGAGACTTACCTGGCGAGATCGCGCCGCCACCCTCGAGATCGGTCTCTACGTCCCTTCGTGGCGCCCGACGGTTCATCCCGTGGAAAACTGAGGGCGAACACAACTCGCAGGGTTTCGGGCGGGAGTCGAGCCATGGTGGAGTACGACGAGGGGACGGCGCTGGTGGTCGTCGACGTCCAGAATGATTTCGCAGACCCGGCCGGCAGTCTCTACGTGGCGGGGGGCGAGCGCGTCATCCCGATGGCGAATCGCGAGATCGAGAGCGCGCTGGCGCAAGGGGCTTTCGTCGTCTACACGCAGGACTGGCACCCCGAGGCCACGCCACACTTTGACGTGGGCGGCGGTGCCTGGCCGGTTCACTGTGTCGGTGGCACATGGGGTGCGGAGTTTCACCCCGACCTTGAGGTCAAGGGAGAGATCGTCCGCAAGGGCACCCGAGGAGAGGACGGTTACTCCGGGTTCACGGCCAGAGATACCGCCACGGGGGATGATGTCCTGACCCCCTTGGTCGACCTTCTACGGGACCGTTCCGTTCGACGGGTGGTGATCCTGGGGCTGGCGACCGACTACTGCGTCAAGGAGACCGCGTTGGATGCCCTGAAGTTGGGTTTCGAGACGATCCTTCTGCGGGAAGGGATCCGGGCTGTCGACCTCGAAAAGGGAGACGGGGAGCGTGCGCTCAGAGCCGTCGAGACGGCGGGGGCCCGACTCAGATGAGCTGGGTGGACGACTCGAACGCGGCGCTCCTCACCGACCTGTATGAGTTGACGATGGCCGCCAGCTATCACGGCCATGGGATGAGCGGTCGAGCAACCTTCGATCTCTTCGTGCGCGAACTGCCTCCCCGAAGGAACTTCATGATCGCGTGCGGGCTGGAGCAAGCTCTTCAGTACATCGAGAACCTCACGTTCGAGAGCGATTCGATCGACTACCTGCGGTCGCTGAGCCTCTTCTCCGAGGAATTCCTGACGTATCTGTCCGAACTCAGCTTCACCGGCGACGTATGGGCCATACCTGAGGGCGAGGTCGTCTTCGAGCGCGAGCCATTCCTGCGCGTAACCGCACCTCTCATCGAAGCGCAACTTCTCGAGGCGTTCCTGATCAACTGCATCACCTTCCAGACGATGGTTGCCTCGAAAGCGGCCCGCGTGGCGATCGCCTGCCGCGACCGGTCGTTCGTCGACTTTTCATTGCGCCGCGATCATGCCGCGGATGCAGCATTGAAGGCGGCGCGGGCCGCCTTTGTGGGTGGGGCCACGGGAACCTCGAACGTCCTGGCGGGAAAGTTCTACGGTCTTCCGGTCAGTGGAACGATGGCCCACTCTTACGTCATGGCTTTCGAAGACGAGGAAGCGGCCTTCCGTGCCTACATGCAGGACTTCCCCGAGGCGGCGGTGTTGTTGATCGATACGTTCGACATCGAGGAGGGTGCGCACCGCGCTGCGCGGGTGGCC
>JALZOM010000184.1 GCA_030913945.1 Actinomycetota bacterium | reverse complement strand
ATGCCATAGATCGCGACGAACACGAACATGTGCCAGAGCTCGAGATCCCCGGTGATGGACAACACCCCGATGATCACAACCGCGACGAAACGGATCACGTCAGAGAGGATCAACAGAGCCCGCCGGTCGAACCGATCGCTCAGGACGCCGCTCAACAGCATGAACACGACCATCGGAACGGTCCAGGCAACACCCACAGCGGAAAGCGCCGTCGGAGCGTTCGAAAGGGCGTAGACCTGCCACGCGAGCGCGACGTAATAGATGCCGTCACCGAGCAACGAAACGCTTTCTCCGATCCACAGGAGCCTGAAGTCCCTGATCCTGAGAGGCATCAGTATTCGAATCTTGTTATCTATGCGAAGCATGTCTTGTTCCTTTGGTAAGAGCCGTCACGGTGCGACAGGGCGCACGGGTGGCGGAGAGGCGGCGCGAGGACGAGTTTCTTGCGGGGCCCTCAGGCGGCGGAGAAGCAGATGCGTGGGGTGCTCTCCGTGGCCGGAGGTCTCGACGGTCGCATGGCCGCGCGCTGAGGCACGACCATCGCCGCTTCGAGGAACCCTTTGTGGGCAAGTCCTTTGTGCGAAGGCCACACGTAGGAACCCACGTCGCATACCGCTTTCATCATTCTCCTGTTATAGCACGGGGGTGCGGCGCGCCGCTAGATGGTTGCCGTGATCGACCCGTGAGATCATCCCGGAGTGAAGCGACGCAATCTCAACGCATTCATAACGACGCTAACCGAGGAGAACGCCATCGCGATGCCTGCGATCGCAGGATCGAGAAACCCGAATGCGGCAAGCGGGATCGCCGCCACGTTGTAGGCGAAAGCCCAGAAGAGGTTCTGCTTGATCGTCCTCATCGTCCTGCGGGACAGGTCTATCGCTGCTGCGATAAGTCGCGGGTCTCCTCCAACGAGTGTCAGATCGGATGCCTCGATCGCGACGTCGGTCCCGCTTCCCAGGGCGATGCCCAGATCCGCCTGCGCGAGCGCGGGCGCATCGTTGATCCCATCCCCCGCCATGGCGACTCTCGCTCCCCCGGCCTGAAGTCGCCTCACCTCTTCGACCTTGTCCTCGGGCCGAACGTTCCCGACCACGCGTCCGATCCCCAGCTCGGCTCCGACCGCTGTGGCGGCGACATGGTTGTCCCCGGAGAGCAGGACGGTGCTGAGGCCGAGGTCATGCAGGCGCGACACGGCCTCGGCAGCTCCCTGTCTCAATGTGTCCGATAGCGCCAGCACGCCGAGCGGGCCCTCGTCTCGTTCCACCCAGACCACGGTCGCGCCCGAGGATTCCAAGCGCTCCGCCGCCTCGACGAGCTCGTCGGCCCCGTCTGACTTCGATCTCCTGCCGACCCCGATCGTCTCGCCGCCCACCCGCGCCACGGCTCGGGCGCCGGTCGACGACCTGAAATCCTCCACCGGGGATAGCTCGACTTCTCGGGCACGCGCTCCACGCACGATCGCGTTGGCGATCGGATGCTCCGACGAAGCCTCGACCGAAGCCGCCAGGCGCAACACCTCCGCGACAGTTGCGCCGGCAGCGGGCACGATCTCCGCCAGCTCCATCTCGCCTGTCGTCAAGGTGCCCGTCTTATCCAGCGCCACCAGGTCTAGTCGACCCGAGCTTTCGAGGACGTCTCCGCCTTTGATCAGGATGCCCAACTGCGCCCCGCGGCCCGTGCCGACCATCACGGCAGCCGGCGTTGCCAATCCCATAGCGCAGGGACAGGCGATGATGAGCACGGCTACCGACGAGATGACCGCCGACTCGAGCGTTCCGCCCGAAACAAGCCACCCAGCGAAGGTGACGGCGGCCACGCCGAGAACCACCGGTACGAAGATCGAAGCAACGCGGTCAACCGCCCGCTCGATGGGAGCCTTGCGAACCTGGGCCTCCGCAACCAATCTAGCTATCTGGGCAAGAGCCGTCTCCGATCCCACCGCGGTTGCCTCGATTACGATCGAACCCCATGAGTTGATCGTGGCGCCGTACACACGATCTCCCGCCTTCTTGTCAACGGGCGCCGACTCACCCGTGAGCATGGATTCGTCAACCGCGGTCTCTCCCTCGCGCAGCACGCCATCGGTGGGGATCTGCTCGCCCGGCCGCACTTTCATCAGGTCGCCGGGCACGACATCGTCGACCGAGATGGTGTCCTCGATCCCCGCTCGGATCACCCGTGCATTCTTCGCGCCCATCTCCATGAGCGAGGAGATGGCGCGCGAAGCCCGACTGCGCGAGCGGTATTCGAGATACTTGCCAAGCAACAAAAACGTTATGAGCACCCCGATGATCTCGAAATAGAGGTGCTCGCCCGCCAGCAGCGCGTAGAGCGAGTAGAGGTAGGCAGACAGAGTGCCGAGAGCGACAAGGGTGTCCATGTTCGCGGCCCGATGACGCGCGTTAGCCCACGCGCCTTGCAGGAACGGCGCTGCCGTCCAGAACTGGACCGGGGTGATCAATAGGAATTGCGCCCATCGCACCCGATCGGACATCGGGAGCAACATCGCCAGGATCACCGCGGGAAGCGACAACGCCAGGGACGCCAGGAAGCGGTTGCGAGCGGACCGGGTTCGGTCTTCGACCTCGTCCGCGCCGGGAGCATCGGGTCGATCATGATCGCGCAACTCGAGGTCGTACCCGGCCCCCCTGACCGCGACTACTAGCTCGCCGCTGCGGGCGGCATCATCGACCACGACCGAGGCCCGTTCAAGCGCAAAGTTCACCCCGGCCTTGGTCACCCCAGGATGCTCCGCCAGGGTGCTCTCGACGCGCCGCGCGCAAGCTGCGCACGTCATGCCCGTGACATCGAAATCGAGCCGAAGCTCGCTCTCGTTCCCCTCCCGGGCGGTGGTGTTCGGGGTGGCCATGCTCCCAGGATACCCCCTAGGGGTATATAGCTCAACCGCGAACCAGCGGCGCCACTCGGTTCGCCACCAGATCGAGTGTGCGTCCGTCTCCCCATTCGAGCGGCGTGAGCACGGCGTGCGTCACCCCCGCCTCCTCCAGTTCGCCGAGCCGGTCGGCAACCGTCTGGGGCCCACCCACGAGGTAGCCGGCCGGATCGCGTCCGCCGAGCTGTGCGCCCGCCTCCGCGTCATCGGCCCCGACGATCAGCGTGCCCGCCCACGTGACCTCGACGGTGCGAGTGGAGCCCGCCAGCTTCGCTATACCGGAGGCCAGCTCGTCGAGGTCCACGCCCCAGGCGTTCCACCCATCCCCGTACTCGCGAGCGAGCTCGATCAGTGGATCCGAACGCCCCCCCATCCAGATCCGGGGTGGGATCTCGGGCCTGGGCGACACGGGGAGCTCGCGCACGCTATGGAACTCGTCACCGACATCTACAGTTGTTCCGTCGAACCAGGCGCGCAGGAGGCGAACGCTAGAACGGAGTTGGGCGATCCGATCCGGGCCCGCGAAATAGGAGAACCCGAAAGCCCGGTTCTCGTCGGCGCTCATCGCGTCGCCGCTTCCCAACCCGACGATGGTTCGCTGCGGCGCGATCGAACCGACGGTCGAAGCCATCTTCGCGAGCAGCGCCGGGTGCCTCAGGGTCGACCGCGTCACCAACGTCCCGATAGTGATCGAATGGGTGGCCTCCGCCACATACGCGAGAGAGGTCCAGCACTCCAACATCGGCCGCACCTTCCTCCCGCTCAACGGCCACATGTGGTCGAACACCCAGATCGAATCCAAGCCCAGGTCCTCCGCCTTTCGGGCGCCATCGACGAGGTCATGGGCATCCGGCGAGAACTGCGGAAGGGTGATCCCTAGAGACAGGCTCACGACGCGTTCACCATGAGATAGCGCACGAGGAACTCCGATACCCCGGCCGTGAGCAAGGCGACGTAGTAGAGGCCGGTGGCCGACTGGATCGAGCGGATCTTGATACACCGTCGGGCGGCCCACACAACAGCTCCGGTGAACAACACAAGCGCGGCCCAAATCCCGAAGAAAACGAGAGCGAACGAATCGCCGAAACCGGGGAGACCGAGGACCGCTCCCTCGGTCGAGGCGGTCGCGAGCAAGGGAGCTGCGAGCGCGCCGGCCGCGAGAGATGCCGCGGTCGTGACGAGCGCGGCATCCGTGAGCCGCCCCAGGGCCCACGGTTTCAAGCCCGGCTGATTGAGATACCAGTGCCCCAGCAACATCCCATTCGTAACCGCCCCCACGAGGCCCGCTCCGACGATCAAAGCCAGGCCCGCTGCGATGTGGGCCCATCCCGAGACCAGTCCCGCGGCCACCGCCAGCGACGCGCCCCCCACTGCGCCCACGGCGTACCCCGCGACGATGCCGGGTACCTCCGAGCGGGAGTACTGGAGCGCTACATTCATCGCCGCCACGACCACGACACCGGTGACGAGGATCCCCTCGACTCCTCCCGCATCGGCGGCCCGTCCCGCCGTCGCCGCAAGAACGGCGAGAACGAATACCGTCCAGGCGACGATCTTGAAATGGCCTCGCCTGACGACGGCCCACGACTGTGTCCACGCCGCGCCGGCCGCGAGCCCGGAGGTCCACTCGAGGAGCACGAGCGCAACCACGGCCGCCGGGCCGCTCAAGTCGACCTCATGCGCCGGATCAGTCGGGGATCAGTTTGCGGATCCAGCGGGGGACAAGACCGGCACCGATCTCGATGATGTTCCGGATGACGTCGAGTACATCTCCGTCTCCGTCCCAGTGCTCGTGCAGTACGTGATCGGGAACGCGCTTCAAGATGTGATCGAGCGCGAAAGCCGTGAGAACGATGTCGTCGACCCGACCCATCCTGGGAATGGCGTCCGGGATGATGTCGATAGGCGACAGCACGTACCCGACGGTGCAGAGAAGGATGGCTTTGCTTCGGGCCGGCACTCGCGGATCGCGCATCAGACGGCCCAGTAGCTTCAGGAGCCGCGGCGCGATCAACGCGTACTCTTTCAACTGCGTTTGACGTTCCTCTTTGCTCGCAGTGCTCATGTCGCGCGGCTCCATCATCTTTCCCTCAGCCCCCTCCTCTGTGTTCAATCCGCCTGGACCACCTCATCGAGGGCCAGCGTCGCGGCCCCGACGATCCCGGCGTCCTGCGCCAGACTCGTCACGTCCAGCCGCATCGGCCGCCGTCGCTGAGCCTCGGTCATCCGCGCGAGCTGGTCGCGCGCCGCACCGAGGAATGCTTCACCGGCCCGCACTGCGCCTCCCCCGAGGACGATGACCTCGGGATCGAAGATATTCGCCACGTTCGACAGGCCGATGCCGAGCATCCGACCCGCCTTCGCCAGAACGTCGCGCGCCACCTCGTCGTACTGGCGCGCTGCTTTCGCGACATCGAGAGCCGTGACGTTCTCGATCGATCCGGCGAACGACAATATGGAGCTCCGATGGTCGCCCTCCTTGAGGGTCGCGCGCGCGATCCTGGCGATGGCCGTCCCCGAGGCGAATTGCTCGAGGCACCCGCGCAGTCCGCACGGGCAGGGGGGCCCGTCGGGGTCGACGACCATGTGTCCGAGTTCCGCCCCCGCGCCGGTGTACCCCCTGATGAGCCGGCCGTCCATGACGAACCCACTTCCGATACCGGTTCCCAGCGTGATGTAGGCGAGGTAGTCCGTGCCCTGTGCGGTTCCGAAACGACGCTCGCCCCACGCGGCAGCGTTGGCATCGTTATCGACGACAACGGGGAGGCCGGACCTGGACCTCACCGCCTCGGCCACCTCCGGATCGCCGTACTCGAGATTCGGCGAGAACGTCACCGACCCGGTAGCGGCATCGATGAAGCCCGCGGCCCCCACTCCAACGGCAACCGGTTGTGCGTCAACGTCGCCGGCGTTCTCGATCAGCTCCTCGATGACGGCGATGATGCTCTTCGTGCCCGCGTGTCGATCCGTCGGCACCTCGACCCGAAGGAGCACCTCCCCGGCGCGCGTGACAATTGCCCCCTTGGTCGTGGTGGCTCCCACATCCAGCCCGACTGCCGCTTCGCGTGTCATGGTCGCACTCGTCATGGTCTCCATGTTCTCAGGATAGTGAGGCTCAGACCACGTCGATACGTCGAACCGTTGAGCTATCGGGCCCGGGTGCCGTAGGTTCCTCAGCCGCACCCACCACGCTTTCGGCCTCGGCGATCAGGATCGCGGCCGCGGCCAGCAACTCACGTGCCGCCGTGGCGAGGTGCTCGACGACCTCGGGCTTGGTCTGTCGCAACACCGAGATCGTGGCGCAGATGGGGCACAACGAGCAGTCCGAGGTGTGGTCGTGACTCGTTGCGAAGAGGTCGCTGTAGCGGGCCGCCCTCGCGTCATCGTCCTCGTGGAATCGTTGTTGAGCACCCGAATCAGTCATGCGTGATGGCCTCTCTCGAAGGAGATCTGTAAACGATCGTCATTCATTGTCGCCGATACGACGTTGCGACTGGCCAGCACGCCTGGGAGGACGATCGTTCGCCGGTAAGGGCCCACCCGCACGAACAGCTCCTCGCCCTTTGTCGAGAGGTCCACCTCTTCCTTGCGGGCGAACGGCAGACGCAGACTGAGGACGTAGCCTTCGCCCTCCGGCTCGATCCTCATAGGGTCGTCGGTGAAGAGAACCCCGGCCGGATCCGTCTCCCCGTACAGCTCCTCACCGATCGAGGCCAGGGCCTCCGACCCGATCAGCTCGCGATCCCGGAGATGCGATCTCAACAACGGGACCGGGGTGAAGGCGGATTCGATGGTCGCTAGGTGTTCGGCCTGGAGTTGCTTCCAGCGATCGAAGTAGGGGTCGGAGATCTCCGGCGGTAACAGCCGGTTGACGACGACCGAGTCGACTCGATACCCGAACAGGTTCAGATACGTGAACGTTCTCATCGCCTCCGCGATCACCATTCGCTCAGGATTGACGACGAGCCTGACAGACGTGGTTGATGGGTCGGTCAGGACCTGGCGAACGCCTTCGAGCTTCTCGTAGAAGCGCGCCACGGCGTCGTATACCGGTGCTCCCGGCAGCGGAAAGCTCGTGATGCGCTGAGCGACGGGCCTCAACGCGCCCATCACTCGACGCTCGAGCGGGAATATGCGGTCCATGTACCACTGGATGATGTCCGGCAGGGACAACAGCCGCAGAGTCTCGCCGGTAGGGGCGCAGTCAACGATCAAGACGTCATAAGGACTTTCGTCGTGATGGCTCTTTACGTCGGCCAGCGAGAACAGTTCGTCGAGGCCCGGGATGATCGACAGCTCCTCCGCCTGGATGGAGTCGAGGCCCGCCCAGTTGAGTACCGCGATCGCGTGCTGCTGGATGTCGCGCCAGTTCTCTTCGAGTCGCCGCTGGGGGTCAATCTCTTCGGCCCACAGATTCGGCGCGACCTCGGTCGGCTCGGGACCCAGCTCGGCATCGAACGCGTCGGCGAGCGAATGCGCCGGATCGGTCGACATGATGAGGGTCTTCCGTCCACTCGCAGCAATACGGAGGGCGGTTGCCGCCGCGACCGTCGTCTTACCGACGCCCCCTTTACCGGTGAACAGCACGATCCGCATGGACGCTTGTTCAGCCCTTCTCGACGCGCTTCTTGAGATCCTCCAGGGCGCCCTTCACAATCTGCTTCTCGCCCTGCCGTTTGAGGAATCCGGGAACGCTGAAACCGGGATCGATCGACAGTTGGTAGGTGACATCCGTCACGTCTTCGAACTCGTCGAACTTGTACGAGCCGCTGAGCTTCTTGACATCGCCCTCGACGAGCTTCCACGAGTAGCCCTTAGGCCATTTCGAGTAGTCGTACTCGAGCGTGTACTTAACCTTCCTCACCTTTGCATCGACCTCGAACCAGACCTCGGTGGCGTAACCGTCCTCGTCCGTCTCGAGGATCTTGACCTTCTTGATCTGCGGGTTCCACTCCGGATACTGCTCGAAGTCGGTTGCAACGTCGAAGATCTCTTCGGCGGTTGCGGAGATGTCGATCGAATCCTTGACGCTTTCAGCCATGTCGCCCCCGTGAGGTCAAACGCGCTCTCCTTTGCGGTGAGGGAAAGCTCTCTTGGTAGAGCGAAAGTAGCCGACATTGATGCACAACGTTCCCCCGATGTGCATCGATGACAGAAGCGGCTGATGCACGTGGCCGAAATAGGCTCGACGAGGCTGATACTCCTCGATGTATTCCAGAAGGTCGACGCTCCCCCGCTCGGCCTTCCCGGCCAGCGTGTCGAAGCAGAGATCCGGAACGGCCGGCGGTACGTGGGAGCAGAGGACGTCGACGGGGCCCAGAGCCTCGACTTTCTCCCTCATGCGCTCTTCGGTGATCTCTCCGGCGACGTTCAGTGGGGTCGGGAGGGCGCCACCGACAAACCCGAATCGCTCGCCATCCAGGGTTATGACCCGAGCGTCCGCGTCGTGAACGGCGGGGCTCGACGACAGGCAATGGGATACGAGGGCCGGGTTGTCGACGTTCCCCAGGATGAGATATGTCGGGTTCGGAAGGACCGAGAAAACCGCGTCGTACTGCTCTCGAACGCGCCGGCCGATCTCGGCTCGCACCTCGTCCTCGCGGCCCGCCATTCGCTCGACCATCGCCTGCCGCACCAGCTCGAACTGGCCCTCGGCCCGCAGGCGGATGACCTTCTCGACCGCCTCCACGGAGAACACCTCAGTGAGGATCCCGGTCATCGACGTGTAGTCGATGAAGTTGATGAGGTCGCCGAGCAACAGCAGCGTCGCTCCCTCGGGAACCGCCTTCACGAGCTCATCTGGAGCTCCGTGCAGATCCGAGACGACGTAGATAGACATCCAGCCATGCTATCGAGCGGATGGCGCTTTGACGCCGGTCCCCACGCGGAGTAGGAGTACGGCATGACAAGCGGCCCCGGTTCCCTCGCGCGATGACCCTCGTCCTGGTTCACGGGGGGGTCTCCGGCGTCGATAAGGCGATGCCGGGCCTGCAGGATGCAGTCCGCGCGGGGGCGGCACAGACCACAGCCCTCGACGCTGCCGAGAGAGCGGTGCGCTCGCTCGAGGACCACCCCGAGCTGAACGCCGGTTACGGCGCGGTCTTGAACCGAGCCGGCGAGGTCGAACTCGACGCTGCGATCGTCGACGGCGCACGAGGGCGATGGGGCGGTGTCGCCAACGTGCGGTTCCGGAACCCCGTCTCGCTCGCCCGGATGGTGATGGAGCGCACCCCCCACGTTCTGCTGGCCGGAACCGGTGCGCAAGATGCTGGCGTGGCATTCGGACTCGAGGAGATGAACGAATCGTCGCCCGAGCAGCACGAGAGATGGGCGCGGGAACGCGACGCGGGTCGCCTGGGACTCGAGTCCTACGGCCGCTCGGAGCATGTGGACACCGTCGGAGCCGTGGTTCTCGATGAGGCCTCTCGGCTCTGTGCTGCGTCCTCAACCGGAGGGGTGCTCGGGAAGCTGCGCGGCCGCGTTGGAGACTCGCCGATCCTCGGGGCGGGGACCTACGCGTCCCCCGAGGCCGCCGTCGTCGGAACGGGGGTCGGCGAATTGTTCCTCGAAACCCTCGCCTGCTTGCGCGCCGGCCGATTGATCGAAGAAGGCCTCGATCCGCAGGCGGCTTGCGAACGCACGGTCTCGCTGTTGGGCGAGCGACAGCAGGTGGCCGCCGGGTTGCTGGCCCTGGATACCGGCGGTTGCGTCGGAGCGGCTTTCAGGGGCGGATCGTGGTCGGTGTGGGCGCCCGAGGGCCCCATCGGAGCGGTGTGTCTGGGTCCGGCACGAGACTGATCGGGGTCAGCGCGCTCCGGCGAGGGTGACCACGACCATCGCGGTCAAGAGCAGAAGGATGCCGAGCACCACGAAGAGGAAGCTACGGTCCTTCAGGATCACCGCGTAGTGCCGGTGGGTCGCCTCGCGATATGCGTCGTGAGCCGTCACCGCCCACCAGCCGAAGGACACCATGAAGAAAACTCCTGCAAGCGCCTTCGATTGGGATCCGGGAGCGACCGCGGCGAGCACTGTCACCGCCACCACCAGGAACGAGATCACCGCGCGCGCGATCGCTTGGGGCCAGAGGCCGAGGTAGGCATGCCCGGCGCCGGGCAGGAACATCGAGATGAGCGTGACGGTGCCGGGGTCGCGTTTTATGACCTTCTCTTCGGGTTCCTTCAGCGTTTGGGCGAAGGTCGAGCCGCAGACGGAGCAGGTGCTGACGGCCAAGGGGTTCTCCGTCTCGCACATCCGACAAGCCCACGAGATCCCCGAGTCGGTGACCTTGAAACTCTTAGGCAAGGTGTCGGTGGCGGTCCCTCGCCCGTGGCCGTTACTCGAGACCGCCGAGGTGCCGACGACCCGGTCGTGGCGGGGGTGATCCGCTCCCGGAACGCGAGGCGCACCGTTCTCCGGTGCGGGGACGGGAGCGTTGCCGTTAGCGGCACCCGGGAGGTGGACGGGAGGCGCGGGGTTGCCGGCCCCCGGCACGTAAGCGGGCCGCGGGGGGGCCGATGCGGGGGCAGCTTGCCCGGCCGTCACCGGCTGGGCGACGAAGCTCGTCAGGCATTGACCGCACCATTCGGCGTCGCGGGGATTCAAGCCCCCGCAGTGAGGACATCTCATCTCTCTCACATCGGTCGCGGAGGGGGGTCCCTGTAGTCCGGAGTGGCGGCTTTGGCCTTTTCTTCGTGGCTACCCGTACGAGTGGTCTGCGTCTGGATAGGTCCCGTCGGCCACCTCGGCTGCGAACGTCCGGGCGGCGGTCTCGATGGCGTTGCCGAGGTCCGCGTATCGCTTGACGAACTTGGGGGGTCGCCCGTCGGTGAGGCCCAGGAAGTCATGGAACACGAGGACCTGGCCATCGCACTCCGGCCCGGCGCCGATCCCGATCGTCGGAACGGCGAGGCTGGTGGTCACCTCGCGCGCCAGGTCACTGGGGACGGCCTCGAGGACGAGCGAGAAGACACCGGCGGCCTCCAGAGCTTTGGCGTCCTCGAGGATCCCGTGTGCGGCCTCTTCATCACGGCCTTGAACCTTGTAGCCGCCAAGCTGGTTGACCGATTGAGGGGTGAGCCCTAGGTGTCCCATGACGGGGATGCCAGCCTGGACCATGCGGCCGACGAGATCGGTCACGCGCGCCCCACCCTCGAGCTTCACCGCGTGAGCGCCCCCCTCCTTCAGCATCCGTCCCGCATTGTGGATGGCCTCATCGCCGGATGCCTGGTAGCTCATGAAGGGCATGTCCGCGACCACCATAGCTTCGGTCGCTCCCCGAGCCACTGCGGCCGAGTGATGCACGATGTCGTCCACCGTCACCGGGAGGGTGGAGTCGTGCCCGAGCATGACCATGCCCAGGGTGTCCCCCACCAACAAGACCGGTATCCCCGCGCGGTCTAGGAGACGGGCGGAGTGGAAGTCGTAGGCGGTGAGCATCGCGAATCGCTCGCCCCGCTCTTTGAACGCGCGCACGTCACGCACGGTGATGGACACTGTCGCCTCCTCGAAGGTAGCCGCAGTCCTCTCGAAATGATACGCCCACCCCGGTCCCGGGGTGAGACTGGGACTTGGTTGGGTCTTGACCCGACTTCCGGTCGACCGGGGAGCGCGCGCCTAGGGGAGATGACTACTTCCGTTGAGGAGCTTTCACCGTCGCCGAGGACGGCGAGTCCTTCTTGTACATCTCCTCGATGTGCTCGTTGTAGTTCTCGCCGATCTGCTTCCGCTTGACCTTGAGGGTAGGCGTGATCTCGTTCTCTTCCTCGAGGAAGTCCCGGTCCAGGACTCGAAACTTCTTCACGCCTTCCACCCGCGCCAGCGAGTTGTTGACCTCGTTGATGGCGGCTTCGATCTCCTTCAAGGTTCTCTCGTCGCCCGCGATACCGGCCACGTCGGACGCATCCACCCCATGCTCTTTGGCCCACACGGGCGCCTTCTCCTCGTCCAACGTGATGATCGCCGTGAGGAAGGGGCGCCGGTCTCCGATCACGACCGCCTGAGAGATCAGATCGTGGAACTTGATCTTGTTCTCGATCTCCTGTGGGGCGATGTTCTTGCCGCCCGCGGTGATGATCAAGTCTTTCTTGCGGTCCGTGATCGTAAGGTAGCCGTTATCGTCGAGTTCCCCCACGTCTCCGGAACGCATCCACCCTTCATTGTCGAGGAGCTCCTTCGTCGCCTCTTCGTTCTTGAAGTAGCCCTTCGTCACGTTGCCACCGCGCGCCAGGATCTCGCCGTCCTCCGCGATCTTCACTTCGACGCCCGCGATCGGCTTTCCGACCGCGCCGCGTGCCGCGTGGAGGGGATGGTTCAGCGTGACGATCGGCGCGGTTTCCGTCAGGCCGTACCCC
>JALZOM010000176.1 GCA_030913945.1 Actinomycetota bacterium | reverse complement strand
CTGTCCGGCGCGCGGTCGTTCTCGATCGACGTCATACCGGCCTCATCGCGCGCGGTGCCCCGCGCGATGGCGTTCTCCTGGGGTGATGGCGCGGTGGCCTTCGTCCCGGTCGGTCCTCAGTGGGTGGCCGTCTCCGAGGTGTCCACCGCCCTCAAAGGCGTGCTCGAGGATCCATCCGTCGAGGTCGTCGCCCACGGGGGCCGGGAGGCCCTTCTGTCGCTGGCCGCCATGGATGTGGATCTCGGTGGATTGAGTCTCGACACCGTCGTCGCCTGCTATCTGCTCGACCCCGCCGCCCCCGCCTACGCCCTTGCCGAGATGGCGCGCAAGTACACGGGCCGCGAGCTGCAGGCGGTCGATCCCGTGGCGCGGCCCGACGACGGCGCGCAGACCTCCCTCGATCTGGCCGATGGCGCGGAGGAGGCCGAGGCGGAGGACGCGTCGTTGCGCGCCCTCGCGATCATCGAGATCGCTCGGGCGGTGGAGCCCGAGCTCGAGCGTCTGGGGATGGCCGACCTCTATCGCGATGTGGAGCACCCCCTCATCCCGGTGCTTGCGCGGATGGAGACGGCCGGTATCAAGATCGACCTCGAGTACCTGAGCGAGATGGCGCGGACGCTGGACAAGGACATCGGCGAGCTCGAGGCCGAGTGTTACGAGCTCGCAGGGGAGCGCATCAACCTGGGCTCCCCACAACAACTCCGCACCCTCCTGTACGACAAGCTGGGTCTCAAGACCACGAGACGGACGAAGACGGGCCTGTCTACGGACGTGCGAGCTTTGGCGCAGCTCGTCGATCAGCATCCGTTCGTCGGCAAGCTCATCGAGTATCGCGAGCTGGCCAAACTCAAGAACACCTACGTGGACGCGCTTCCGCCCCTGGTCGATCCGAATGACGGGCGCGTGCATACGACCTACGAGCAGACGGCGACCACAACCGGCCGGCTGTCGAGCACCAATCCGAACCTGCAGAACATCCCGGTGCGGACGGAGCTCGGGCGGAAAACGCGGCGGGCCTTCGTTGCGGAGGAGGGCAGCGTCCTGCTTTCGATCGACTATTCCCAGATCGAGCTCCGTGTGATGGCCCATCTGTCCGAGGACCCGATCCTGGTCGAGGTCTTCGACCAGGGAGACGACATCCACACGGCCACGGCAGCGCGCATCTTCGATCTCCCTTCGGAACAACTTGAGACGCGCCATCGTTCGGTCGCGAAGATGGTCAATTACGGGCTCAGCTACGGCATGGGCGCACCGGGACTCGCCGAGCGACTCAACGTCCCGGTCGCCGAAGCCCAGACGTTCATCGATGCGTACCTCGAGCAATTCGGAGAGGTCAGCAAGTTCCTCGACGAGATCGTCACGCAGGCCTACGCGGATGGTTTCACCACGACGATGTTCGGGCGCCGGCGCTACCTACCCGAGCTCGGCAGCGGCAACCCGCGCGTTCGTGCCATCGGCGAACGACAGGCGCTGAACGCGCCGATCCAGGGATCCGCGGCGGACATCATGAAGCTGGCGATGATCAACGTCGATCGGGCTCTACAGGCGCAGGGATCGAGCGCCCGCATGATCCTGACAGTCCACGACGAGCTCGTGTTCGAGGTCCCCGAAGGGGACCGGGCCGAGGCCGCGGAGCTCATCGCGACGGAGATGTCGTCCGTCGCCGAGATGAAGGTGCCACTCGTCGTAGATGTCTCGTACGGGATCAGTTGGGCCGACGCCAAGGGCTGAGCCGTTCCCTCGGATAGGGTTCATTGGCGTGACCGGGCGCGCGAGGCACTAGAGACGGATCGCGTCCTTCTGATCTCACAATTGGAGGCTTGGGAGACATGCCGAGGAAGTTGCTGGCCGTCCTGGCTGCGATGTTGGTTCTGGCCGTCGCGTGCGGAGAGGCGTCGGATGATTCCGCTGGTGAAAGCGCAGCGCAGGGAGGCTGCGAGTTGTCCAACCCTCCGACCCTGGAAGACGGAACGCTCACGGTTGCGACCGACCGTCCCGCATACCCGCCCTGGTTCGAGGGCTCCCCGAAGGATTACTCGGGATTCGAAGGGGATCTCGCCGCTGCCATCGCCGAGCGCATGGAGCTCGACATCAAGTGGGTCGTTGAACCCTTCAACAAGTCCTATGCACCGGGGGCGAAGAACTATGACTTCGACATCAACCAGATATCGATAACGCCCGAACGCGCCCAGGCGGTCGACTTCAGCGATGGATACTTCAACAACAATCAGGGGTTCCTTGCGGCTGAGGATTCCGACATCGGGGATGCCTCGAGCTTGGCCGACCTCAAGGGCGCTCAGCTCGGCGCCCAGGTGGGCACCACGAGTCTGGCCTTCATCAACGAGCGTATCCAGCCAGACTCCGACCCAAAGGTCTTCGACACGACGAACGACGTGAAGTCGGCGCTCGAGAGCGGACAGATCGACGCGCTGGTAACCGACGTCGTAACCACCGTCTATCTGCGTGACTTCGAGATCAAAGGCACGGAGGTCATCGGGCAGTACCCGACCGAAGAGCCTTTCGGGATGGTGTTCGAGAAGGACAGCCCCCTCGTCGATTGCGTGAACCAGGTGTTGGATGAGTTGAAGGGCGACCGGACCCTCGATGGGCTACAAGAGAAGTGGCTCCAGGACTATCTCGGCGTTCCCGAGTTGACCGACTAGCCGGCTCAACCCCTTGGGTGACACGAAGAGGTCGGTGGGGCGAGGGTCGCGCCTCCTGGGGAATCGCGCAGTACTGGTTTCGACGTCGAGCACGATCCTGTTCTTCATGGCGGTGGCGGTCGTCGTGGCCCTGGCGCCGGGTAGTGACATCGTCGGCGAGCGTTTCCTCAACTGGGTGCACCTGAAGCAGTCCCTGCTCGGTACCGCCACCGCCCCCTCGGTGGCCGAGGCGTTCCTGCTTAACGTAAGGATGTTCATGATCGCCGAGGCCATCATCTTGGTTCTGGCTCTCGTTATCGCCCTGGTGAGGGGCGTCCCCGGACCCGTCTTCTTCCCGCTCCGCGCTGTGGCGGTCGTGTACACGGACATCTTCAGGGGCGTCCCGCTCATCCTGGTCCTCTACATGATCGGGTTCGGAGTCCCGGGGCTGGGACTGGGCTACGTGTCCACGCGCTCCGACATCACCTACGGGATCATCGCCCTCGTGCTCGTTTATTCGGCGTACGTTGCCGAGGTCTATCGGGCGGGCATCGACTCGGTGCATCAAAGTCAGACGGCAGCCGCTCGTTCTCTAGGACTATCCCGCTGGCAGTCGATGCGCTTCGTCGTCTTGCCTCAGGCTGTGCGGCGCGTGATCCCGCCGTTGCTTAACGACTTCATCGGCCTCCAGAAGGACACCGCCCTCGTTTCGGTCCTGGGATCGATAGAGGCGGCTCGCGCGGCACAGATCTACGGGGCGGAGCAATTCAACTACTCCGCCTACGTCGTCGCCGCATTGCTGTTCGTGCTCGTTACGATCCCGCTGGCGCGTTTCACCGATCACCTGATAGCGCGCGATCGGCGCCGGCGCGAAGCGGGAGGCGCGGCCCCGGGCGCACTCGGTACCGCAGCCGGCACTCCGCACGACGTCCCCGGGGCCATCGGATGACCGAAGTGGCGCACGCCCTGCGGGTCCAGGACCTATCCAAGGCTTTCAACGACAACAGCGTCCTGCGGGGCATCTCGTTGGATGTTGCAGCGCACGAAGTGGTCTGCTTGATCGGCGCTTCCGGTTCCGGGAAGTCGACTCTGCTGAGGTGCATCAACCTCCTCGAGCCGGTGAACGGCGGACGGATCTGGCTGGGCGACGAGGAGATCACTCGGGCGGGGGTCGACGAGGACCGCGTGCGGCAGCGCATCGGGATCGTGTTCCAGGCATTCAATCTCTTCCCACACATGACGGTCCTTCGAAACATCACCCTTGGCCCCCGCGAGGCACTGGGGCTCAGCCGGTCGGAGGCGGACGAACGCGCCCGGGGCTTACTGGAACGCTTCGGCCTCGCGGAGAAGAGCGATGACTATCCCGATCGCCTGTCGGGCGGCCAGCAACAACGGGTCGCGATCGTGAGAGCGCTTGCGATGGACCCGGAGCTGATCCTGCTCGACGAGGTGACAAGTGCCCTGGACCCGGAACTGATAGCCGAGGTGTTGAACCTGATCAGGGAGCTGGCGGGCCGGGGGATGACCATGGTGATCGCCACTCACGAGATGAGCTTCGCTCGTGACATAGCGGATCGGGTCTGCTTCCTGGATGAGGGCGTAATAGCCGAAGCCGGCCCTCCCGACCAGATCTTCACGGACCCCTCGCACCCTAGGACGCAGCGTTTCCTCCAGCGGATCATCGCCGCCGGCCGCATGTAAGGGTCCGGCGCAGGAGCGAGTTTGAGCGGTATGACCTGGCCCCCTATACTTCTTCGGCCCCCCTAGGGGGCCTATTTTCGGTACAAGGAGGAATCCACCTACATGACCCAATCGCAAGACGAGGCTGTCCAAGCCTCGGCCACGGTCTCCACAACGCAGGAGACCGATGAGGCCACCCTGCCCGATGGCTCGGGCGGTCTCATCACCCGCACCGCCCCGTCCACCTCGGGCCCCACCTTCGCCGGGGGCACGATCGTCGAGAACGATGTCGGCGATTCAGTCGAAGAGCTCATGGCTGCGATCGAAGCAACCATCAAGCCATTCGACGAAGGCGACATCGTGACGGGGCAGGTAGTGAAGATCGACAAGGACGAAACCCTTCTCGATATCGGTTACAAGTCCGAAGGCGTGATCCCGATCCGCGAGCTGTCCATCCGCAACGACGTCGACCCGAGCGAGGTCGTCTCGATCGGGGAGCAGATCGAAGCCCTCGTGCTCCAGAAGGAGGACGCCGACGGTCGCCTGATCCTCTCGAAGAAGCGGGCGCAGTACGAGCGTGCGTGGGGCAAGATCGAGGAGATCAAGAATCGCGACGGCACCGTCGAGGGCCCGGTTATCGAAGTCGTCAAGGGCGGGCTCATCCTCGACATCGGCCTGCGCGGTTTCCTCCCAGCGTCCCTGGTCGAGATGCGTCGCGTGCGCGATCTCGCGCCGTACGTTGGCAAGCCTCTCGAGTGCCGCATCATCGAGCTTGATAAGAATCGGAACAACGTGGTGCTCTCACGTCGCAAGTTCCTCGAGGAGTCGCAGGCCGAACAGCGTCAGGAATTCCTCACTTCGCTCACGAAGGGCGAGGTTCGAAAGGGAAGCGTTTCCTCGATCGTCAACTTCGGGGCCTTCGTGGACCTCGGCGGGGTCGACGGGCTCGTTCACGTCTCCGAGTTGTCCTGGAAACACGTCGACCACCCGAGTGAGGTCGTCGACGTGGGCGAGGAAGTCGATGTCGAGGTGCTCGACGTGGATCTCGAGCGCGAACGCGTGTCGCTGTCGCTCAAAGCTACGCAAGAGGACCCATGGCGGCTGTTCGCGCGGCAGCACGAGGTCGGCGACATCATCGAAGGCCGCGTGACCAAGCTGGTGCCGTTCGGTGCTTTCGTCGAGGTGGACGACGCGATCGAGGGTCTGGTTCACATCTCCGAGCTCGCGGAACACCACGTCGAGAGGGCAGAGGACGAGGTGCGCGTTCACGACCGCATCCCCGTCCAGATCATCGACATCGACCTCGATCGCCGCCGCATAAGCTTGTCGCGCAAGCAAGCAGCGCAGACCGAGGAGGGGACCGGCGAGCCCGGAGACTCCGAGATCACGATCGAGCCGGCGTCCCCTGCAGCGGCCTCCGATCTCGGGATCGCTCGCGAGGCGGCGCCTCCCGAGGAGAAGGAAGAGGCCGAGGTCACTAGGATGATGTCGGCGGATTCCTCACCCGAGGGCGATGAGGGGCTTACCGCCGCACCGTCCGATGAGGCGGACCTGGACGTGCGGCTCGAGCAGGAGGACCCCGAGCCCGAAGCTGCTCCCGGCGGAACCGTCGAAGAGATCGTCGCGGACGATGCGCCGGCCGCTGCCGCCGAGGGAGAGGCTGGAGGGGATGACTCCGCCGAGGCCGTCGAGCCCACCGAGCCGATCGGGGACGAGTCCATCGAGTCGATCGTCGAAGACCTGAAGAGACGCGGCCAGAAGTAGCCGGACCATGCTCGTCGTCGGCCTAACCGGGGGCATCGGTGCGGGCAAGTCCACGCTCGCGGTGCTCTTGGCCGAACGAGGCGCGCAGATAATCGATGCCGACACTCTCGGACGCGATGCCCTGAAGACGGGCGCACCAACATGGCACGCCGTCGTCGAACAGTTCGGGGACGAGATCCTGGCGCCTCACTCGATGGAGGTCGATCGCAAGATTCTCGCCGGCATCGTCTTCAACGACGACAAGGCCCTCGCCGCCCTCAACGCGATCGTGCACCCGGTCATCATGAAGGGCGTTGCCGACCGCCTCGAGATGCTCAGCTCGAGCGACGAGGTCGTCGTTCTCGACGCCGCTTTGATCCTCGAAGCCGGCCTGATCGAGAGCGTCGACGTCCTGGTCGTGGTAACTGCCGATGACGGGGTCCGCGAGCAACGTCTAGCGTCGGACCGCGGGATGACGCTGTCGGACATCCGGGCTCGGATGGCATCGCAGATGGACCCCGAGTCGTTGCTGAAGAGAGCCGATATCGTCGTCGACAACAGCGGGACGGTCGAGGATCTCGTGCCCGAGGCCGACCGCGTGTGGAAGGAACTAGAACGGTTGGCCCGCCGTTGATCGAGGTCGTGTTTCTCGATGCCGGCGAGACGATCCTGCATCCGCACCCGTCTTTTCCGGAACTCTTCGCCATCGTCAGCGAACGCTATGGGCGGCCACTCGAAGTGGAGAAGATACGCGAGGTGCAGGAGCGGCTGGCTCCACATCTGGTGGATCTCGCGGACGAGACCGGTGTCGAGGATCCGTCACTGTCGGCCGAAGCGTCGTGGGCTTTCTGGTCCTACCTCTATCGGCGGTTGCTGGCCGAGCTCGGCGTCGAGGACGAAGCCTTGGTCAAAGAGCTGTACGCCGCCTTCTCCAGCTCGGCGTCCTATGCGTTGTTCGACGACGCGTTGCCCGCCATGCGAGAGCTTCAAGGCGCCGGGTACAGGCTCGGGCTCATCTCCAACTTCGAGCAGTGGCTCGAGGAGATGCTGGTCGAGCTGGAGGTTGGGCATCTCTTCGACGTATCCGTGATCTCGGGGCTGGAGGGCGTCGAGAAGCCGGATCCGGCCATCTACAAGCTGGCCCTCGAGCGTGCGGGCGTAGCGCCCGAGAACGCCGTGCACGTGGGGGATTCACCGGCTATGGACATGGAGCCCGCCGAGTCGGTCGGTATCAGGGGCGTCTTGCTGGATCGCAAGGGGCGCTACCCCTCCAGGCCCGAAACCAGGATCGCTTCCTTGAAGGAATTGCCTCAGCTCGTAGCGAATTGGTAGGGAAGATGCGCGCATCACAGGAATCCGAGGGACAACTCGATCACCTCCCGACCAAGGGGCATCCACCTGGAACCTACGATCCAAGTAGAGGCGGCCGACCGCACGCGACGTGGGTCCGATGACCCTCTCGCCGTCCAGGAATCGCTCCAGGATGTGACCCGGTTCGTGGATTGTGACCACGCCGTGCTGCTCATGTGCCGTTCGGAGCCGAGCACGTTGGACCTGTATTCCTCGATCGGCTTGTCGAGCGACCCAGTCACTCTCGTCGAGTCGGGCATCCTTGCGCGCGCTTTCGAGGGCGACGGCGAGGTCATCAACGACTTGGCTCAGGCCGGAGACATCGACCCGACCCTCATCGAGATGCTCGCAGCGCAGCAGATGGCCATCGTTCCACTGGAGGCCTACGGGCACCGTCTGGGTGCGGTAGCGGCCATCAACTCACCCGACGGAGCCTTTCGGACCGAGGATCTTGAGACCCTCGCCACGATCGCCCGTCAGACGTCGCTTCGCCTCGAGAACATGCGGTTGAATGCATCGCTCGATCGTCAGGCACGCGAGTTGCAAGCCCTGCGGAGGCTGGTCGGGATCCATACCGGGAGTGAAGGTCTCGAAGCGATCCTGAGTACGGCCGTAAGGGCCTTCGCCGAGGCGTTGGGATGTGCCAAGGTCTGTGTGCTGCTGCACGACGAGGAGCGGGACGTTCTCCTCGCGCAACGTTCGGCGGTGGGGATCAAAGCCAGTGTCCTCGACGCGATCTGCCTGCCAATCGACGACATCACGATCGCCGGAGCCGTCCTTGGAACTGGAGCCGCGGTGGTGTCCAACGACGCCGCCTCGGACTCGTGGGTGGATGCCTATCTGCGCGAGAGCCTCGGCATCGAACAGGTGGTCGCCGTCCCTCTCGTTGCCCATGGGAGTCCGATGGGGGTGCTGCTCGCCATCGATCCCGCTGGCAACTTCTTCGACGATGAGGATGTCGAGCTCGCAGTCAACGTCGCCGGATACGTGACCGCCGTACTGACTTCCGGGCGGTCGCACGAGCAGGATCGGGCCATGGTCCACCAGCTGCGCGAGATAGACCACACGAAGTCAGACTTCATCTCTATGCTCGCGCACGAGCTGAAGGGCCCGATGACCACCGTCCTGGGCTTCAGCCACATGCTGCAGGGCGATTCGATCCCTCAAAAGCGCCGTTCGGAAGTACTGGAGATAATCTCCCGCGAGGTATCCCGGCTGTCGCGCCTCGTGAGCGACCTCCTGGACATGTCTCGCATGGAAGCGGGCAGCGTCAACTACTCGTTCGAGGCGGTGGACGTGGCGGAGATCACGGACAGCATCCTCTGGGTGCATCCCTCGCTTGCTTCCAAGCACCTCATGACGAGCGACATCCCCAGCGACCTTCCGCGCGTGAAGGCGGACCCGGACCGGCTGCGCCAGGCGCTGATCAACCTGCTGACGAACGCCACCCGTTACTCCGAGAGCGGGACGCTCGTCACGATCGACGCCGAAGTCATCGATGAGCCGGAGGGTCCCCGCGTCTGCCTCAGTGTCAAAGACGAAGGGATCGGCATCTCGGACGAGGACAAGATCAAGGTCTTCTCCAAGTTCGTGATGCTCGAGAAGCCGAACTGGGTCACGAAGGGAACGGGTCTCGGCCTCTACATCACCAAGGGGATCGTCGAGTCCCACGGGGGCCGTATCTGGGTAGAGTCGGAGCAGGGCTCGGGATCGATCTTCCGGATGACGCTCCTCCCGGCCACGGCAGAGTAGCGACTCTCGGCGCCGGCACCGGCGCCGCTAACGAAAGGGGAACGGTGGGCGACCTCGCCTTCATGCCCGCGCTCGAACAGGCGGCCCTCATAAGGACCAAGGAGCTTTCGCCGGTCGAACTCGTCGGCGAATACGCGCAGCGGATCGAGGAGCTGGATCCCACGATCAATGCCTACGTGACGCTGGTGCTCGACCGCGCCATGGAGCAGGCTCGTGACGCCGAAGCTCGCGTCGCCACCGACGAGGACCTACCTCCGTTCCACGGCGTCCCGATCGGGATCAAGGACCTCACCGAAACCGCCGGCATCCGCACCACCTACTCGACCAAGTCCGCCGCCGACCTCGTGCCCGACGTCGACGCCTATGTGGTCAGGCGTATCAAAGAGGCCGGCTTCATCATCCTCGGCAAGACGAATACGCCCGAGTTCGGGTTCCCCCCCGTAACCGAGTCGGAGCTCAACGGCATCTGCCGCAATCCATGGGACACCGACCGCACGCCCGGAGGCTCGAGTGGGGGAGCGGCAGCCGCGCTGGCCGCCGGGATGATGCCCGTGGCCCACGGCTCGGATGGCGGCGGGTCCGTTCGGATACCGGCGTCGTGCTGTGGCCTGTTCGGGATCAAGCCCGCTCGCGGGCGCATCTCGATGGGGCCCATGCTGGGCGAGGCGGCGCAGGGCCTGGCGACGAACGGATCCCTCGGTCGCACCGTGCGTGATGCTGCCGCGTTGCTCGACGTCATGTCCGGCTACGAGACGGGCGACCCGTACTGGGCCCCCGAGCCGGAGCGCCCGTTCGCCGACGAGGTCGGAGCCGACCCGGGCCGCTTGCGGATCGGGCTCGCGACGCAGACGCCGAACGAAGTACCGGTCGATCCCATCTGCGTCGAGGCCGCGAAGGACGGAGCCCGGCTACTCGAGTCACTGGGCCACGAGGTCGAAGAGGCGAGACCCGAGATGGGCGACCCAGACCAGGTCACGGCCTCGTTCATCACGCTGTTCCAGAGCTCAGCCTCCCTGTGGCAGGAGCTCCTTGACCTGGAGACGGTCGAGCCACTCACCCGGGCCCTCGCCGAGAACAATGCAAAGACGTCTGCGATCGAGTACGTCAACGCGGTCGTGTCGCTGCACGCCCTCTCGCGCAAGGTCATCGCCTTCTGGGATGACTACGACCTTCTGCTGACACCCACCCTCGCCATGCCTCCGGTGCCCGTCGGTTGGATCCACGAGGAGGAAGACCCATGGGCGCAGCTGGTGCGGTGCGGGATGTTCGTACCGTTCACGCCGGCCTTCAACATGACCGGTCAGCCCGCCGTGTCGATCCCGCTCTTCTGGAGCGACGACGGCCTCCCGATCGGCGTGCAACTGGCCGGTCGGCCCGCGGACGAGGCGACCCTCATCCGGGTGAGCGCCCAGCTCGAAGCCGCCCGCCCCTGGGCCGAGTCGCGCCCCCCGCTGAGCTAGCGACCGCCGTTCTTGACGTACGGCGCCTCTAGACTGGGCCCATGCCGCCGTTCAAGGTCGAGGCCGATTTCGCTCCGGCCGGAGACCAGCCCGCAGCCATCAACAAGCTGGCCGAGAACGTCCTCAAGGGGGACCCGTTCACGACCCTCCTCGGCGCGACCGGGACCGGGAAGACCGCGACGCTCGCCTGGTCGCTCGAGCAGATCCAGAAGCCGACCTTGGTCATCGCGCCCAACAAGTCGCTGGGGGCACAGCTCTGCAACGAGTTCAAACAGTTCTTCCCGAACAACGCCGTGGAGTACTTCGTCTCGTACTACGACTACTACCAGCCCGAGGCATACGTGCCCTCGAGCGACACCTATATAGAGAAGGACTCCTCGATCAACGACGAGATCGAGCGGTTGCGGCATTCTGCCACCAGCGCGCTGCTGCAGCGCGAGGACGTGCTCATCGTGGCCAGCGTGTCGTGCATCTTCGGCCTGGGCTCACCCGAGGAGTACCTGAACCAGGTAGTGAGCCTCGCTCGGGGAGGCACGGCGGATCGGGACTTCATCCTGCAACGGCTCGTCGATATCCAGTACGAGCGCAACGACGTCAACTTCATCCGCGGCAAGTTCAGGGTGCGCGGCGACACGATCGAGATCTTCCCCGCCTACGAGGAGAAGGCCGTGCGGGTCGAGCTCTTCGGGGACGAGGTCGACCGCATCATCCGCCTGGACCCTCTGACCGGCGAGATCCTCGGCGAGCTGGATCACGTGACCGTCTACCCGGCGTCGCACTACGTCGCCTCGAACGAGCGGATGCAGCGGGCCATCGTGGCGATCGAGGACGAACTCCAGAAGCAGCTGGCGGAGTTCAGCTCTGCGGGGAAGCTGCTCGAGGCGCAGCGGCTGCGGATGCGCACCGAATACGACCTCGAGATGATGCGCGAGGTTGGCTTCTGCAACGGCATCGAGAACTACGCCCGTCACATCGAAGGGCGGGCCCCCGGGACCCGCCCGAACACCCTGCTCGACTACTTCCCCGACGACTTCCTCGTGGTGGTGGACGAGTCTCATGTCGGCGTGCCTCAGCTCAACGGCATGTACGAGGGGGACATGTCGCGCAAGCGCACGCTCGTCGAGCATGGATTCAGGTTGCCCAGCGCTCTCGACAACCGGCCGCTCCGGTTCGACGAGTTCCTCGAGACCGTCAACCAGGTCGTATTCATGTCGGCGACGCCCGGGCCCTTCGAGCTGCGTCATTCGCCGGAGACGCCGGTCGAGCAGATCGTCCGCCCCACCGGGCTGATCGACCCCGAGGTCGTGATCCGTCCGACGACGGGCCAGATAGACGACCTCATGGAGGAGATCCGCAAGCGCGTCGAGGTCGAGGCTCGGGTGCTCGTGACGACTCTCACGAAGAAGATGGCTGAAGACCTCACCGACTACCTGCTCGAGTCAGGGGTGCGTGTGCGCTACCTCCACTCGGACATCGACACCGTCGAGCGCATCGAGATCCTGCGGGACCTACGTCTGGGCGAGTTCGACGTGCTGGTGGGCATCAACCTGCTCCGCGAGGGACTGGACCTTCCCGAGGTGTCGCTGGTGGCGATCCTCGACGCCGACAAGGAGGGGTATCTGCGCTCGCAGACATCGCTGATCCAGACGATCGGACGCGCCGCACGGAACGTCGAGGGCCAGGTGATCATGTACGCGGACGAGGTCACCGATTCGATGCGCAGGGCGATCTCCGAGACGCAGCGGCGTCGGAAGATCCAGCTCGAGTACAACGAAGCCAACGGCATCGATCCTCAAACGATCCGAAAAGCGGTGAGCGACATCTTGATCCACGGTCTCGGCCGCCGACGGGACGTCACGGTGCCCATCAAGTCGAAGAGCCGCCGCAACGAGACTTTCGGCGGTAGCCCCGATGACCTCAAGCGACTGATCCTGCAACTCGAGGAAGAGATGCACCAGGCCGCGGAAGACCTGAGGTTCGAGTACGCAGCGCGCATCCGCGACGAGGTGAACGACCTCCGCCGAGAATTGCGCGAGGTCGGTTGAGCCAACAGCCTCGCCTCGCCCGTCGCCTCCCCGTGAGGCCGGGCCGCCATCGGGACGACCGCGCCATCGTCGCTCTCGCGCTCCCTGCGCTGGGCGCCCTCGCTGCGGATCCCCTCTACTC
>JALZOM010000175.1 GCA_030913945.1 Actinomycetota bacterium | reverse complement strand
TGCGTCTCGCCGCATCGGAAAGCGATCGCCGCCTCGCTCTCCTGCAGGATCTCCAGCCCGACGAGGTCGTGATAGAAGCGCCGCGCCTCGGTGAGATCCTGCGACAGCAACACCGGGTAGATCGGATGTCTCCAACCATGATGTTCCTCCTCTGATTCACTTTCTCGACGTCTCAATCCTTAAGCTTGCTCGCCGCGGCGTGAACCAGACGAATCGGAGGCAACGTAGAGCGGGTGAGGGGAATCGAACCCCCGTCACTAGCTTGGGAAGCTAGAGCTCTGCCATTGAGCTACACCCGCGGAGGGCCCGATTATAGGAGGGGCCCGATCGGGTCATCGAGGATGACGATTCCTCGTCGTCTGAGCATCCCACCCCCCCGTCTGCGCCTCTCTGGGCGGGCGCGAACTAGCACTCCTCGCCTCGCTAGACTGCGCCGCACATCACTAGGTCAGCGGAGGCGCCTTGATCCTGTCCGACCATGACATCCGCTCGGAGATCGACTCCGGGCGCATCGGAATCGAGCCGTTCGACGAGAGCGCCGTGCAGCCCTCGTCGGTCGACCTGCACGTCGACCGGTTCTTCCGCACTTTCCACAACCATCGCTATCAGGTGATCGACGTCAAGCAGCCGATGGAGGAGCTGACGGAGCTGGTGGAGGTGAACGAGGACGAGCCTTTCATCCTTCATCCGGGCGAGTTCGTGCTGGGATCTACGTGCGAGTACGTGCGCCTGCCGAATGACCTCGTGGCGCGTCTCGAGGGGAAGAGCTCGCTCGGGCGATTGGGCCTGCTGATCCATTCCACCGCGGGCTACGTCGATCCCGGGTTCGAAGGACACCTGACGCTCGAGCTCTCGAACGTGGCCAATTTGCCGATCACCCTCTACCCCAACATGAAGATCGGGCAGATCAGCTTCTTCAAGCTCACGTCCGCCGCGGAGAACCCCTACGGATCGAGCGCGATCGGTTCGAAGTACCAGGGCCAGCGAGGTCCCACGCCCTCGCGCTACTACGAGAACTTCAAGGACTAGTCGAGGTCCTGCCACCCCAGGAAGCGCTCGGTCACCGCGCGATCCCCCAGCACTTCGAGACGGTCGAGCGGGATCCGGCGCCAGAGGGCGAGCAGAAGGTCCGACGCGTTACCCCTAAGAGCTGCGTCGCCCTTCTCGTGGCCTTTCGTCACTTCGATGCCGTCCGCCTGCAGGCGGACGAGCCACTCGCCCTCGCCGTCGGTGCGATGGAGGTGGATCGTCTCACCCGCTCCGTTCGGGGTCACGTCCTGCGCCGGGCCGAACACTTCGAGCCATTCGTCGACGCCATCCACGGCGAGCTGGCCGTCGATGGGGTCTGCTTCTCCCACGGCGTCCTGGGCGTCCCAGCGGTGCACGGCGGTCTCCTGGGGCATCCGCCGCTGGACGAAGCCGATCTCCTTGCGCGTGGACCAGCTCCACACCGGCTCGTGGGGAGCCGCCCTCGAGAGCGTGTCGACGAGTTTCTCCAACCCGTCCTGGTACCAGGCCGCGATGCCGGGGTCGTCATCGGGGGCCGGTTCGGGCCGCGACTCAGATGGATCCGCCAGGCGGCGCTCGGCGATGTCACCCCAGAAGCGGTGGACACCGCCCGTATGGACGAGAAGCTCACGCTCGGTCCAGTCCGGGCAGGCCGGTACCCGCCGATCGAGGTCTGAGCGCGCCGCCTCGAGTAGGGCCGTTCCGTCGGACCGCAATAGGTCCATGTAGCGATCGAGGGCGAGTGGTGCCACGGTCAGTCCGTGGTCTGTGGGTCGGTGGGGCCGGCGGCGGTTCCGGACATCTCTTCGGTCTCCTTCGTCGCGGGGTACTCCTCACCGTTGCCGTTGCCGCCGGCCGAGGATTCGGGATGGAACTCGATCGACTCCAGCAGGATCTGTGCGATGTCGCGCACGGCCATCTGGGAATCGGCATGCCGCTCGGTGACTCCGTCGGACAGCATGATGTTGCAGAAGGGGCAACCCACCGCCAGAGTGTCCGAGGCCGAGGCGAGAGCCTCATCGGTTCGCTCCATGTTGACTTTCTTGCCCATCCGTTCTTCCATCCACATGCGGCCCCCACCTGCGCCACAACAGAACGTTGAGTGCTTGTGTCTGTGGAGCTCCTCGTACTCCGTTCCGGGGATCGCTTCGATCACATCGCGGGCCCCCTTCCAGACGTCGTTGTGACGCGCGTTGTAGCACGGGTCGTGATAGGTGACGGTCTTCTCGAGCGGAGCGGTCGGCTTCAACCGCCCTTCCTTCACGAGCTCGGCCAGGTACTCGGTGTGGTGGACGACGTCGAAGACCCCGCCGAACTGCGGGTACTCATTGAAGATCGTGTTGAAGCAGTGGGGGCAGATCGTGACGATCTTCTTCGGCTTGTGTTCGTTCAGCTGCTCGACGTTCTGCTCGGCGAGCATCTGGTAGATGTACTCGGCCCCCATACGTCGCGCCGGATCACCGGTGCAGGACTCGTCGGGCCCGAGCACCGCGAACTTGACACCGGCTATCTGCATGAGACGAGCGAAGTCGTACACGACCTTCTTGTTGCGGTCGTCGAACGCGCCGGCACAGCCGACCCAGAAGAGCACCTCGGCATCCGGCGCTTCGGAGATGTGTGGGATCTCGAGGGTCTCCTGACGCGACGAGCCCTCCATCCATTCGAGCCGGGCCTGGGGAGGCTGACCCCACGGGTTCCCCGTTGTCTCGAGACTCTGCAAGGCGCTTTGCATCTCCCTGGGGAACCGTGATTCGCCCATCACGAGGTTCCGTCGCATGTCCACGATCGTGTCGATGTGCTCGATGTTCACCGGGCACGCTTGAACGCAGGCGCCGCAGGTCGTGCAGTCCCAGATCACTTCGTCCTCGACGACTTCCGGGTTCAGTGCAGGGAGCTCGGCAAGCGCGGTCTGGAAGGCTTCGTCACTCTCGCGCTTCGCCTTCAATAGTTGAGGTCCGCGCTCGAACAACTGATCGCGCAGATCCATGATGAGCAGCTTTGGTGACAAGGGCTTTCCGGTGTTCCACGCCGGACATTGCGACTGACAACGGCCGCATTCGGTGCAAGTGAAGGTGTCGAGTAATTGCTTCCAGGTGAGATCAGCGACGGTCGCCGCGCCGAACGTGTCGTCCTCCGACGTCTGCTCGATGTCGAGGTGCATCGGTTTGAGCGCGCCCTTCGGGCGCTCCGACGTGAACAACACGTTGAAGCCTGAAGTGATGATGTGCAGGTGCTTCGAGTACGTGATGTACACGAGGAAAGCCAGGATGATCAATGAGTGCCACCACAAGAAGACCGTGTCGATCGCCTCTCGCGTCTGGAGTGACATCCCCTCGAAGAGTTGAGCGAGCGTATTCGATACCGGAGTCCAGCTCGTGTCGTAGGGGAAATGCCCCAGCGATATCTCCGCGGCGCGAGTGAACAGGATCGTGAGCATGATCCCGGCGATCGCGAAGAGGATGTAGTCGGCCTCTCGGAGATGTGAACCACGGAAACGACCCGGACGCTGGATCTTCCGGATGGTGAACGCCATCCCGATCCCGACCAGGACCGCGACGACGAAGAAGTCCTGCAGCGCGCCGAGCGGCCCCCACGTGCCTATCAGGGGAAGGTGGAAGCCTTCCTGATAGACCGCACCGAACGCCTCGACGATCGTCGTGAAGAGGATCACGAAGCCCCAGAAGATGAAGAAGTGCATGACCCCCGGGATGCCCCACTGGAGGAGCTTGCGCTGGCCGAAGACGACCACGAGCTGGTCTTTGAGCTTCCGGCCCCAGTTCCGGGGGATCCGGTCGTCGGGCTCGCCCAGGCCGAGGAAGCCCACCAGGTCGCGCGCTCTGAGGGCGAAGGCGGCGAGGGACGCCAGGATCAACAGCGTCATGAGGACCTTCTCGAGCACCGCTTCAGCCTCCTCGGTCGACCCGCCCGAGGCGTCACCGCCCAGGCGGAGCGCAGTATAGGACTCACCGGGGCGGGGCAGGGGCGCCCCGGTCGGCCGGGGGCAAGGAAACGCCCTCCCGGCCGTCAAGCGGTCGGGAATGGACCGGCGGGGGAGATTGTTGATAGAGAGACACTCAACTACGATGCGTGCTATAGCATCAGAGACTCACAACGTAAGCAAGGCAAACAGAGATAGCCCCAGCGGGCAACGAATCCACAGGAGGAAGACATGGCTAAGGCAGTTGGGATCGATCTAGGAACCACCAACTCCGTCGTAGCGACCCTCGAGGGGGGTGAGCCGACGGTCATCCCCAACGCGGAGGGCCAGCGGACGACCCCTTCGGTCGTCGCGTTCTCGAAGTCGGGCGAGGTCCTGACGGGCGAGGTCGCGAAGC
>JALZOM010000171.1 GCA_030913945.1 Actinomycetota bacterium | reverse complement strand
CCTCCATGGTGATGGCCGAGAAGTGGACGAAAACGTCCTCGCCGTCGGGCTGCGAGATGAAACCGAAGCCCTTCTCGTTGTTGAACCACTTCACTGTTCCTTCAGCCACTGCCAACATCCTTTCCTTTAGCGAGAGCAGCAAGCAGCATTCCTTGCTTTGGGGACCCCCGCCTCGCAACGGCCAAAACGGTAGCACAAACGGCCCACACCGACGAGGGCCGAACGAGCAGGACAGCAGGCGGTTACGCCGTCATTCAGGCGAGCACGCGTCACAGAGGCCGAACACCTGGATGTCATGAGTCACGTCCTCGAAGCCGTGCTCTTCAGCCGTTCGTTGGGTCCATCGCTCGACCGCCTCGTTCTCTATCTCGACCGTGTACCCACAGGAGCGGCAGACCAGGTGATGGTGGTGGATCTGAGTGTCGCAACGCCGGTAGATGGTCTCGCCATCCTCCCTGCGCATGGCATCGACCGCTCCGCTTTCGCTAAGAGCCTGGAGGGTCCGGTAAACCGTGGTCAGTCCAACCTTGTGGTCAGCCGCTCTCAACTCATCGTGCAGCTCTTGCGCACTCCGGAAACCGGGAGCAGTCGCAAGCGCCCGTGCGATCGCAGCACGCTGGCGGGTGGCCTTGGGCCGAGAAGACGACGTTCCCTCCGGGTGAGTCGTCAACGGACCGTCTTCCGATCGCGAAAGAGTGAGGCAAGACCGAAAGCCATGATGCTCGAGAGCACGATGGTCGCGGCGGGAGCAACGTCGACGTAGTAAGCCACGATGAGGCCCAAGGCGCTCAGGGTCGCGCCCAGGATCAGCCCGGAGACCACGGTCGACCGAAAACTGCGGGTCACTTGCTGCACCGCGGCTACCGGTAGGACGAGCAAGGATGACACCAGCAACACGCCGACCACGCGCGCTGATATCGCGATCGCGATGGCGGAGGTCAACGCGATCGCGAGGTTGAGGGTGCGAACCGGCAACCCGGAGACACGTGCCACTTCCTCGTCATATGCCACTGCAAACAGTTGCTTCCGAAGGGCGAAGGTAAATACGATCACGAGAACCGCAACGCCCGCGACCAGCCACACGTCGGATCCACTAACAGTCACAACTGAACCAAACAGGTAGCTGTTGAGATTGACGGTCGAGATGTGCCCAAGCGAGAGCAGTAGCACGGCGCCGGCGATGCCACCGTAGAAGATGACCGCGAGCGCGACGTCGCTAGCGGCACGACCACGTTCTCTCAGCACCTCGATCACGGCAGCGCCGCCCAGGGCGAAGAGCAACGCGGTGGCGATCGGCGAGACTCCTGCCACGAGGCCGGCTGCCACGCCCGTGAAAGCCACGTGACCGATGCCGTCGCCCAGCAAAGAGAGACGGCGCTGCACGATGTAGACCCCGATCGCCGGCGCAGCCAGCCCAACGAGGATCCCTGCGATCAACGCCCGCTGCATGAACTCGTATTGGAGGAAGCTCACGACCGTCCTCGCGGCGACCGCTCCTGGGCTCGCTCGGCCTCTGGGTGATGGTGATGGTGAACCTGCATCTCGAGGCTCCCCTCCACTGCCGGGGGTCCATCGTGCACCACGTGGCCGCCCTGAAGCACGACAGCACGTCCGGCCAACGGTTCCATAGCGCCCAGGGTGTGCGCAACCAGCAGGATGGAAGTGCCCCGGTCATTCAGATCGCGGACCGTCGTGGCGAACGTTTCCTGATGGGCGAGGTCTACGCTCGCCACCGGTTCGTCGAGCACCAGGACGCGAGGTTCCACGGCCAACGCTCGTGCGATCAATACCCGCTGCTGTTGTCCCCCCGATAGCTGTGCGACCGGCGAGCCGCTCAACTCGACGAGGTCCACCGCCTCGAGCGCGTTCATCGCAGCCTTCCGGTCCTTGCGATCGTAGGGTCGGATCCATCCAGAACGACGCGCTCGAGCAGAGACGACGACTTCCATCACCGTGGCGGGAACCCCCGAAGCGGCCGTCAGGCGTTGCGGCACGTAACCGATCAACTCGCGGCGTTTGAACACCTCGAGAGGCTCGCCGAACAGTTCGACACGGCCACGAGCCAGAGGGACGAGCCCCAACAGAGCCTTGACGAGGGTCGTCTTCCCCGAGCCGTTGTTGCCCAGAAGGACGACGAACTCCCCGGCGGCGATCGAGAAGTCGACATCGTGAAGCACCAGCTGCCGACCCAGCAGAACGTCGGCTCCGGTCATTCGAAATGGATCAGATGTCTCAACCACAGTCCAACGCCTCTCCGAGCACTTCCATGTTCCGTCTCATCGCCGTGAAATAGTCACCGCTTTCGGGTGCCGACTCGAGTGGTGAGAGGACCTCGGTCCGAACGCCGAGTTCGGACGCGAGAGCTTCCGCGGTCGCCGGCGACACCAGCTCCTCGTAGAAGATCACTTCGAGGTCGAGTCCTTGCGCCGCGCGCACAACCTCCGCCAGCCGACCCGGAGATGGCTCGGCCTCCGGATCGAGTCCGGAGAGAGCGATCTGGGTCAGGTCGTAACGCGCCGCCAGATAGCCAAAAGCTTCGTGGGCGGTGACGAATTCGTCACGCTCACATCCGCTCAATCCGCCCGCCAGCTCGTCGTCGAGCCGGAGGAGCTCCCGTCTCAGTGCGGCGAAGTTGGTTCGGTACTCATCGGCCCGCTCCGGGTCGGTATCAACGAGCCGGTCGACCACCTCTCTCGCGATGCTCGACAGGCGCAGGGGGTCAAGCCACACATGCGGATCGATCTCGCCCTCGTCGCGGATCTCGAGACCATCGAGGACGTCGACGGCATTCTCGCCGAGATCCTGGATCGCGTCCTCGACCGCTGGTTGGAAGCCGCCACCCACGTAGAACACGAGGTCGGCCTCGGCGAGGATGCGTACCTGTCCGGGAGTCAGCTCGAGGTCGTGCGGCTCCGCCCCGCTGGGAACGAGGTCGGTAGATCGAACCCCCTCCCCACCGATCCGCTCCACCACGAAGGACAGCGGATAGACGGTGGTGACCACGGAAGGAGGGCCCCCGGCCCGGCCGGCGTCAGAGCACGCGAGGGGGAGAAGCGTCAGGGCAACGACGAGCGCAGCGGAGAGCCGGGGCATGATTCGACCTTAGGCGAAATGAAAATGATTGTCGAATCCGATTAGACCAGAGCGGCAGCCGTTGAGCGCCGGGGGTCGCAGGCGGCGTCGACGACGCCGTCGGCGGTCACCGATGCGGCCTGGACCGCTCCGAAGAACATGTGGAGGTCGTCGTAGGGCCGAGGCGTGTAGCCGAGCTCCTCCCCGGGGAGTCCCGGCTCGAAACACATCAGGGGCCCGTCGGGCTTCTGCGCGAGATGCGCACGGGGAGCGGCCACCGCGTCGAGCAGAGACTTCCGATCGACCGCTATCCCGATGAAGGTCTGGGCGATCGCGCCCACGATCCTTTCGGCCCCCGGCGACCCCAGGCCGACGACGATCGACGAGTCGGGCCCGCACGCAACCGTCGGAGCCTGGTTCGAGTGGCAGCGTGAACCGGGCGGAAGACGGTGCACGCCGAGTGGATTCAACTCCTCCTCCCCGAGCGTGTTGTTGAACAACATCCCGTGGATCACGAGGCCGGCGCCGTACCCGTTCGATTCCGTTATCGCGCAAACGTATCCGTCGGCATCCGCCGACGAAGCATGCGTGGTGTCCGGGGACCTGGTCTTTCGCAGAGCGCGTGACAGCGCTTCCTCGTGGCTTCCGGCGATCTCGCCGGGCTCCTGATAGTGGTCCGCGTGGTAGCCGATGGCAGCGCGTTCCGCCTCGACTATCGACCGCAGACGATCGAGCGGCTCATCTAGCTTGGCGGTCTGAAGCAAGGACAGCATGTGAGTCAGGACAACCCCGCCGACGGCGGGCGGAGGGTTCGATTCGATGCGCCACCCAAACACGTCCGTGACGATCGGAGCACGTATCTCGGCTCGGTACCGGTCGAGGTCATCGACTGTCATGAACCCGTCGTCGGCGGCGATCGCGTCGGTGATCTCCGCGGCGAGCTCACCCCGGTAGAAGGTATCGGGGCCCTTCTGGGCCACTTGCTCGAGTGCATCCGCGAGATCACCCTGCATCAGGGTCTCGCCCTCGCGCAATGGCTCGTCCACACCGAACAAAGCTTGTGCTTCCGGGTACCTGCCCCAGATCCGATTCCATGTCTCGGACAGGTAGTAATCGGACGATCGCGGGAATGGGATCCCATTGCGGGCTGCCCTGATAGACGGCTCGAACAGGGCCGCCCACTCGATCGCCCCGTGCCGCTCCCACGCCTTGTGGGCGGCGGCAAGGATCCCGGGCACCGCGATGGACCCTCCACCGATGCCTGTGTACATCCCGTTCGAATACTCGAGGAAAACGCGTTTCATTCCTTGCCCCGGTTGACCGGGCGCCGTATAGGGCATGGAGTTGTTGCCGTCATACACCTTCACGGCGCCATCCGGAGCTCGCACCGTGATGAAGCCCGATCCCCCTATCGATGCGAAGAAGGGTTCGGCGACCCAACCCATGATGGCCGCGGCCAGACACGCGTCGACGGCGTTCCCACCGGCGGAGGCGACCTCGACGGCCGCGTCCGCACCCAGCTTGTTCCCGGCGGCAATCCCGAGGCGTGGTTTCTTCACTTGGGTGAGGGTAGCGCGAACGGTCTCTGCCTACGCCTCGATATTGCTCATCACGTGCTTGACGCGGGTGTAATCCTCGAAGCCGTACATCGACAGATCCTTGCCGTGCCCAGAGTTCTTGAACCCGCCGTGGGGCATCTCCGCTACCAGCGGGATGTGGCAATTGATCCACACGCAGCCGAAATCCAAGCCCTTCGACATGCGCATAGCCCGCCCATGGTCCCTCGTCCACACGCTGGAGGCGAGTCCGTACTCGACGTCGTTAGCCCATCTCAGCGCCTTCTCTTCATCGTCGAATCGCTGAACGGTTATCACCGGTCCGAATATCTCGGTCTGAACCATCTCATCATCCTGTTCGAGCCCCGCAACGACGGTCGGCTCATGGAAGAACCCGTCGCGCTCGACTTGGTTCCCGCCGAAAACGACCTCTGCATGTCCCGGTTTGCTCTCGAGGAACTCGCGCACGCGACCCAGTTGGTCGGCGTTGTTGAGAGGTCCGAAGAAGACGTCATCCTCGTCGGGCGCGCCGGTGCTGAGCCCTTTGGCCTGGCCCACGAGCTGATCGATGAAACTGTCGTGAACCTTTGGACCGGCGAGCACCCTCGTTGCGGCGGTGCAGTCCTGACCGGCGTTGAAATAGCCGGCCACGGCGATCGCCTCAGCGGCCACCTCCAGATCGGCGTCGTCGAAAACGATGACGGGAGCCTTTCCGCCCAGTTCGAGGTGTACGCGCTTGAGGTCATGACCCGCCGATTCCGCGACGGCCCGTCCCGCGCGGACGCTGCCCGTGATCGAGGCCATGTCGGGGATCTCGTGAGACACGAGGCCCGCTCCGGTGTCTCGGTCGCCGCAGATCACGTTGAAGACTCCCGGCGGAAGGAACTCGGCCATCAGCTCCGCCATCTTCACCGTGGTTACCGGAGTCGTGTCGGAAGGCTTCAGAACGACGGTGTTGCCCGCTGCGATCGCCGGGGCCCACTTCCACACCGCCATCATCATCGGGTAGTTCCAGGGGGTTACCTGGGCGCAGACGCCGATCGGTTCGCGCCGGACGAACGATGTGAAACCGGCCATGTATTCACCCGCAGAACGGCCCTCCAGCATCCGGGCCGCCCCGGCAAAGAACCTGATCTGATCGACCATCGGAGGGATCTCTTCCTCGAGCGTGAGCTGGATCGGCTTGCCCGTGTTCTGAGACTCAAGCTTTACCAACTTCTCCGCCCGATCCTCGATCGCATCGGCGATCTTGAGCAAAGCACGACCCCGCTCCGCCGGGATCGTGTCTCGCCACGTTTCGTCGAACGCCCGCCTTGCGGCACGGCATGCGACCTCGATGTCCTCTGTCCCCGAAACGGGAGCCTCGGCGAAATCCTTACCGGTTGATGGGTCGACGAGTGTCGACGTCTTCCCGCCGGATGCATCCGAGTACGTACCATCGATGAAGTTTTGGAGCTTCGTGAGAGCCATGTTCCCTCCTGACCCGATCGCAGATAGTCCAGACGGTAGCAGGCAGCCTCCCAGTACGGGCACCGACCTATCACCTCCGGTTCCAGGCTGCGGCGCAGGGGACGGTCGGGCTCTTCGATATCGTTCGGCGATGCCTTCCACCCGCACACCCCCTGCCTTCTGGAGATTGGTGGCTGCAGTCACCGCGGCCACTTGCATCCTTTTGGCCTGTGAAGGCGACACGCCTTCACGTTCCGGGCCGGCTCGGAGTGAAGCCGCTCGGGCGGCCCGCCTGGCGAAGCGAGACCGAACGTTCGCCTCCACGGATGTCCTCGAACGCGCTTGCAGACTGCCCCTCGAACAACTCATCCGGATCCGGCGCGGGTACTTCCGGCCGCGATCCGAGGACGTCTTGATCGTGCCGCAGTATCCCAACTACGCGGGGTCGTTCGATGTGCCGAATCACTCCGGCCCGTGGCGCTACCTGCAGGAGGTGCCCCTCGTTCTATACGGACCGAAACAGATCGCGCGGTCCGGGCGGATCGAGACTCCGGCGACGCTTGCCGACGTCTACCCA
>JALZOM010000120.1 GCA_030913945.1 Actinomycetota bacterium | reverse complement strand
CACTACCGGCGCGGTGCCCTCCGGCCGCAAGGTGAGCGAGCGACCGCCCCGATACTCGAACGTGTACATCTGCTTCCCGACGACCTCGCTCCCCTCCCCCACTGCCCGTTCGAACACCTCCGTGTGCTCGAACAACGGCGTCTCAACCGGCGCGTAACCGGCAAGAGCGAAGGAATCCATCGCCTGGCGGGTGGTGGCCTGCCACCTCCACGATTCGGGCGGCAGGAGATCGTTCGTCCCCCTGGGCGCGCTGAAGGATCTCTCGTTGTCGTCGGCCATCCGCTCATCCTAAGGGCCGTCCCTCACGTGCCGCGGCTTCTCGCGCGCCATCACGGCGACGAAAGTGCCCTTCCGCTCATGTGGTTGGATAGCGATGAAGGGGAGGTCGACCGGGAGGTGTCATGCCGCAAGCGCGTGCAGAGGAACGGGACAAGCTCGAGGAGCTAACCAGGCGGATCCGCCGCGACATCGTGGTCGCCACCACGGCCGCCGGATCGGGACATCCATCCAGCTCTCTCTCGATGGTCGAGCTTTGCACGGTTCTGTTCTTCGGCGGCGTGTTGCGCTACGACCCGGCAGACCCCCAGGATCCCGATCGAGATCGCTTCATCCTCTCGAAGGGTCATGCTGCGCCCGGCCTCTATTCGGTCCTGGCCGAAGCCGGGTACTTCCCCACCGAAGACCTTGCGACGTTGCGCAAGATCGGCTCCCCCCTAGAGGGCCATCCCAACATGAACCGGCTTCCGGGGGTCGAGGCCTCCACCGGCTCACTGGGTCAGGGCCTTTCGATCGGTGTGGGACACGCGCTCGCAGCGCGACTCGACGGTAGGGACTCACGGGTCTACGTGATCGTCGGAGACGGGGAGAGCGGCGAAGGTCAGCTGTGGGAAGCGGTGATGTACGCCGGGAATCATGGCTTGGACAACCTCACCTGCATCGTCGATCACAATGGATACCAGCAGACGGGCGCGGTGGCGGATATCCAGCCGCTCGACCCGCTCACCCAGAAGTACGAGGCGTTCGGTTGGGCGGCCCGAGAGATCGACGGGCACTCCCTCGACGAGGTCACCGACGCGTTCGACTGGGTCCGCGGGATCGAGGGCCAGCCACAAGCGATCATCGCCCGAACGGTGAAGGGCAAGGGCGTCTCCTTGCTGGAGGCCGACCCGGGCAACTGGCACGGCAAGCCGATCCCGCCGGAAGAAGAAGCCAAGGCCCTCGAAGAGATAGGAGCACCGGCATGACGTTCGGCATCACTCGGGTAGATCTCGAGGTCGGGGACTCCACCCGGGCCGCCTTCGGCGAAGCGCTGGCCGTGGCCGGCGCGGACGAGCGCGTCGTCGTCGTGGACGGGGACGTCAACAATTCGACCTACACGAACAAGTTCAAGGCGAAGTATCCGGATCGCTTCTTCAACGCAGGGATCGCGGAATCCAACTTGGTCGGGATCGCGGCGGGCCTGGCCGCCAGCGGCAAGATCCCGGTGGTCGCGTCCTTCTCCACCTTCCTCCTCTCGAACGCCTTCGACCAGATCAGGATGAGCGTTGCGTTCCCGAACCAGAACGTGAAGCTCGTCGGCACCCATGCGGGCATCTCGATCGGTGAGGACGGACCATCGCAGATGGCGATCGAAGATGTCGCGCAAGCCTGTGCCTTCCCCGGCATGACCGTCATCGTCCCGGCCGACGCGCCCAGCGCGCAAGCGGCAACGCAAGCGATGATCAAACGTGAGGGTCCCACCTTCCTGCGCTGCGGGCGGCCGAACGTCCCGGTCGTGTACCCGGATGGGCCGGAGCTGCATGTCGGGCGCGCCAATACGGTGCGTGAAGGAGACGACATCACGCTCGTCGCGAACGGCATCATGGTGGCGATGGCGCTCGACGCCGCGCAAGCTCTGGCGGACGATGGCATCGAGGCCCGGGTGCTCGACTTCCACACCGTGAAACCGATCGACAGCGAAACCCTCGAGCAAGCCGCCGTCGAGACCATGGGGATCGTCGTGGCGGAAGAGCACATGGCCTACGGCGGACTCGGCGCGACGGTAGCGATGGCCCTGGCAGAGCGGCATCCCACGAAGATGGCGTTCGTCAACGTCGGCGACACGTACGCGACATCGGGGAAGCCGGACGAGATCCTGGCCCAGTATGGCCTCACACCCGACGCGATCCTGGACGCCGCGCGCCGCACCCTGAAGGGCTAGCTTCGGGTCAAAACTCCTTGTTGGAATCGAGCAGGATGGTGGTCGGACCTTCGTTCGTCAGCTCGACGCTCATCATGGCGCCGAAGCGACCCGTGGCCGTCTTGATGCCCAGACCCGATAACGCTTCCTTCACCTTCTCGTAGATCCGCTCGGCCTCGGGGCCCTGGGCCGCCTTGACGAATGAGGGGCGCCTGCCTCTACGGGCATCGCCGTAGAGCGTGAACTGCGATACGAGGAGAGCTTCGCCTCCGACATCCAACAGCGAGAGATTCATCTTGCCGTCCGCGTCGTTGAAGATGCGAAGTTGGGCGATCTTGTCGGCTGCCCAGCTCACTTCGGGATCGGCGTCCTCCGGCGAGATGCCGAGCAACACCAGCACCCCGCTCCCGATGGCTCCCACCGTATCTCCGTCGACCAACACGCGGGCGGACGAGACGCGCTGGACGACGGCTCTCATCGGACGTAAGCCAGCACGCTCCGGAGTATCGAGCCGGCGAGGGGAGCCGCCACCTGTCCCCCGATGCCCCCGAGCTCCGAGACCACGGCCACGGCCACCTTCGGGTCGGATGCAGGAGCGAAGGCCGTGAACCACGCATGGTTCTTGATCTTCCCGTCGATACTGACCTCCGCGGTTCCGGTCTTGCCGGCCACGGGCACGCCCGCGCTCTGGGCCGCCA
>JALZOM010000108.1 GCA_030913945.1 Actinomycetota bacterium | reverse complement strand
GATCAGACAGCTGCAGCTGGCGCGGACGCTGGCATCCCGGGTAAAGCAGACGACCACCACCACCTGCCTCGCTGCTCACGCCATCCCGAAGGAGAAGTCGGCGGGGGAGTGGATAGGCGAGGTGGCTTCGGACCTGCTGCCTAAGATCGCCGAAGGGGGCCTGGCGGAGGCCTGCGACATCTACGTCGAGTCGATCGCGTTCGCCCTGGAACACGCGGCTCGGTTGGCCGAGGCGGCGAGACCCCTGGGTTTGCGGATGCGCGTGCACGCCGATCAGCTCGAGGACGGTCAGGCGGCCTCATTCGCAGCTCGATGGGGGTTCGCTACCGCCGACCATCTCAATCACACCTCGCCCGACGCGATGCACGACATCGGGGCCGGCGACACGGTTGCCGTTCTCTTGCCGGGCGCCACATTCACGCTGCGCCAGCAACGGAAGCCCTCCGCGCGCAACCTGATCGATGCCGGTGCCATCGTGGCCCTCGGCACGGACCTAAACCCGGGTACGTCCCCCATCCTTTCGATGACGTTCGTCATCGCGCTTGCATGCCGCACCTACGGGTTGCGTCCACTCGAGGCTTTGGCGGCATCGACGGTGAACGCGGCGTTCGCGCTCGGCCTGGATGATGAGGTCGGTCGCCTGGCTCCCGGTCTCCGCGCCGACGCCGTGGTGGTCGAGGGACCCAGCTTCGAACACGTGCCGTATCGCGCCGATCACGATCCGGTGGTGGCGGTTGTATGCGGCGGTGAGCTCGCCTACGTTGCGCCCGGGCACGAATGGCGGGCGAAGAACCTGGCTTCCTGAGGGGACCCCTGGCGAAGATCGCCCCTGACGGAACGAGCTATCGCATCCGGTGCCGGCTGACGTCGATCCTAGTGAAGGGGTCCCGTGATGGATTTCACGGCTGCGAGCAGATCGCCCGAGGCGATGGCGGCGGACAGAGCCTCGATGTCGCCCGACAGGGGGCGATCGTCGTCCAGCCTCGGCGACAGGGTCCTGATGAAGGAGCGGCCCGCTCCCGTTCCAGCGGCGGGCTCGAGCGGCTTTCTCAGGTCGAGACCCTGTGCGGCCGCGAGACCCTCGATCGCGATGACGTGCTCCACGTTCGCCAGGATCGAAGCTGCCTTGCGCGCCGACGTCATCCCCATACTGACGTGATCCTCTTGGCCGGCGGAGCTCGGGATCGAATCGGAGGACGCCGGCCAGCACAACGAACGATTCTCCGAAACGAGTGAGGCTGCGGTGTATTGCGTGATCATGAAACCGGATCGCCGGCCCGGATCCTCGGTGAGGAAGGCGGGTAGTCCGTTGTTGAGGTCTGGATCCACGAGACGCGCCACGCGCCGCTCTGCGATCGTTGCGAATCCCGTGAGGCACAGGCCGAGATGGTCGAGCGCAAGACCGAGCGCCTCGCCATGGAAATTTCCCCCCGAGAGCACCTCATGCGTGTCCACCATCACTGATGGATTGTCGATCGCCGAGCCCAGCTCCGCTTCGAGCATGGATCGGACGTAGGCCAGGCCGTCCCTGTAAGCACCGTGTACCTGAGGGATGCAACGTAGCGAGTATGCGTCCTGAACGAGGTGTTCGGAGTGGCGATGTGAGGACACGATCGCGCTGTCGGACAGGAGCGCGCGCAGGTTGGCTGCTACCGACACCGCGCCGGGATGCTTGCGGAGCGCGATCAACTCTGGATCGAACGCTCTGTCCGTTCCAAGGCACGCCTCGACGGTCATCGCGCCGGTCACGTCGGCGGCGCGCGCCAGTCGTTCGGCGCCGACGACCGAGAGGATCCCCAGTGCCAACATGGCTTCCGTCCCATTGACCAGCGACAGGCCCTCTTTGTGTGACAACTCGATCGGATGGAGGCCCTTCGACCGAAGGCCACTTCCGCCGTCGGTGACCCGTCCGTCGATCTCCACCCCGCCCTCGCCCATCAGGGGGAGCGCGAGGTGAGCCAGAGGAGCGAGGTCTCCGGAGGCACCGAGAGACCCCTGAGACGGAACCACGGGGTGGATCCCTGCATTGAGCATGTCGACGAGACGCTCGACGATCTCGAAACGGATACCGGAGATCCCGAACGCGAAGGTACGCGCGCGTAGCAGCATCATGGCTCTGACGACGTTCGTCGGAAGGCGCGGACCGACGGCCGTCGCATGAGATCTGACGATGTCGCGTTGTAGGCGTTCGGCCTCCGCAGGATCGATCCGCACGTTAGCGAGATCGCCGATGCCCGTTGAGATGCCGTAGACGGTGCGTTTCGCAGCGACGACCTCCGCAACGATCCGCCGAGCGGGCTCCATCCGATCCGCCACATCCGAGGCGATGGCTACCTCAGCGCCACCGGTGGCTACCGCCACGACATCCTCGAACGTCAGATCCTTGCCGATCAGAACAGTCACACCGGCACTTTAGTCCGGCGCGGTGGGCCGCCGCTGAAATCCCTCTATCCTCTGAACCGCCGAGCGACGAACCACCCGAGAGGCGAGCCACCCGTGAGTTTTCGTTGAACAGCCGAGCGAGGACCACTGAAAGGGAAGACCGACGGCACATGACATGAAGGCCCTCACCGCCGAGCTGGTCCACGTTGGCGACGGATTCGCGTCGGGCCGCGCGATCCTGATCGAGGGCGATCGGATCAGCGACGTCGTGGAGCGCGCGTCCCTGGGCGATGACGTAGCCCTTGACGATTGGGGCCGGACCGCCATAGTCCCGGGGACGGTGAACGCTCACGGCCACGCGTTCCAGAACCTATTCAAAGGCTTCGCCGACGACCGACCCTTCTCGAGCTGGCGGGACGATGTCCTGTATCCGTTCTCCGAGCGGCTCGATGCAGACGCCATCTATGCGGGGGCTCTCTTCGCTTTCGCCGAGGCGTTGCTCGCGGGGGTCACTACGACCGTGGACTTCTTCTATCTCCACGACGCTGCGGACGGGAACACGGAGCTGGTTCTCAAGGCCGCCGCCGATCTCGGCATCCGATTGGTTTTCGCCCGCGCCTTCTACGATCCCGAGGCGCCCACCGCTGCTCCGTCCCGCTATCGGGAACCGGCTCTCGATGCGGCAGATCGCTGCCGCGCGCTCGCGCGCCGGCACCAGGATGACCCCTTGGTCTCAGTGCAGCCGGCGCCGCACTCGCTTCATGCTGCGTCGCCGGAGACGATCGCCATCGCACTCGACCTGGCGCGCGAGCTGGATGTTCCATGCCACCTTCACCTCGCCGAGGCGGCGTACGAGCGAGAACAGGTCGAGGCTCGATACGGCGATACGCCGGTCCGACTGCTGGCTCGAGAGGGACTGCTCGACCCTCGCCTCGTCACGGTGCATACGGTCTGGGTCGACGACGCGGAGATTGACCTTCTGGCGGAAGCCGGAGCGGGCGTGGTGCATTGTCCCGGCGCGAACGCGTTCCTGGGCGACGGGATAGCGCGCGTCCCCGAGATGTTGAAGCGCGGCGTGCGCGTTGCCCTGGGACCCGATGGCGGGTGCGCGAACAATCGCCAGAGCGTGTTCGATGAGATGAGGATGGCCTCGCTCGTCGCTAAAGCCCGTTTGGCCGACGGTGGCGCGCTCGATGCGGCCACGGCTTTCAGGCTCGGCACCAGCGCCGGCGCGGATCTGCTCGGCCTCGACTGCGGCGCTATCGAGGCAGGAATGTACGCCGATGTCGTCGGCCTGGACCTCGAGGATCTCTCGCTGCAGCCCTTGAGCATGCTCGACCGCAACATCGTGCACTCGATGCAGCAGACCGCCATCTCATCCGTGATGGTCGGTGGCAGAACCGTCGTCAAGCGCGGAACGCTGACGAGCATGCCGGCGACGGAGATAGCCGAACGGATCGCGGAAGTCACGGCCGGCTGGCGCCGGCCCTGAGCTGGAACCTGCCTACCGGCGCCGGCCCTGAGTTGACCGGCCGGGGACGAGTGCGGGTGGGCATCCCTCAAGTCGACGAGGTGAGCCTCGGCGTTTCTGGTGGGCCTTGGCCGGTGCAGGGCCTCGGCCGTGCAGGCCTCGGCCGTGCGAGGGATGCGCTCTTCGTGCGATCTCTAAGGCCGCCCCTAGCCGATCGAGGGGCTCAAGGTCTTTGCTCTCGCGCCGACGTTATGGATAGATGTGATGGGCCGCGCCGGTGCCCTAATCCGGCGTAGTGCGGGAGGCGACAAGCGAGCCATGAACGAGGGCCTCGCTCGCCGGCGGGCTGGTGCTCGCTCCGACGACAAGACGAACGGGAGGAAGCGATCTTGACGCGTGCCAGACGGAAGACCTCTATCCGAGCTACCGCGCTCGTTGCAGGGGCGTTATCCGTCTCGGTGGTTCCGGCAAGCGCTCTCGCCCAGACACCTAGCTCGACCCCCTCCGCGGACCCGAGCGCATCACCTTTCGTAAGCCCCGATCCATCGGGCCTTCCCTCGCCGGGACCGGTCCCGTCGACCAGTCCGACCCCTCAACCGGGTTGGCAACACGATCACTCGACGCAGACGATCCCTCATCGGCCTACGGGCCTGTACGGCTTGAAGCAGTTGTTCGGACGCCACTGCGGGCGCCGCGCGAACGATGCGCGGACCTACTATCCATCGGCCGGGGGTCGCGGCACGGGAGGCTATCTCTACTCCCACCAACGCCTGGCGCGGAACATCGGGCACAACGTCATCGGCCACATGCGCAAGGCGGACAAACTCAAGTCCGCCGACTACGGCGTCTGGGGCTATGCATGCCGGGCAAAGACCGGCGGTACTTCGTGGTCAGTTCACTCGTGGGGCGTGGCGATCGACACGAACACGTTGCGCAACCCGTGGACCCAGACCTGGTGGAACGGACGAGGGTCGAACGGCCATTCGTACAAGAGATTCCTGCCTAACGTGTGGATCGAGCACAACTTCTACTGGGGGCTCTGGTTCTCGAGCACGAGGGACCCGATGCACTTCCAATACGTGAGCGGTTACTAGCGATGCCGATGAAGATCAAGACGGAGACCATGCCGCTTACGATGAATAGAAAGCTAATCGTTCTCGTGATGGTTTCTTTCGCCGGTATCGCGATCCTCGCGACCCTGCTTGCTTCGACGCAGCCGGCATCCTCGGCCACGGGCGCGTGCGGTCGGGTCGCTACCCGCGCACAGACCCGGACGCGCACTGCGGCCGGTGCGGGCGATGCGCTATTGACCGTGAGTCGCGGCCGGGTGATAGCACCCGAACTGAGTGGCTCGTCCTGTGTCTTCGCGGCGCGCGGGATGTTGCGGCATGTCGCGACCGAGCCGGGTGCCGGAACGGCGTTCGTCGAGGATGGTGAGGGGTCCGATAGCGTCGTGATCGTCGATCAGGACGGCGTCGAGCGCGTCGCAGCTCCCGGCGAGGTGACCCATCCGAGCTGGTCCCGCGCCGGCGCCTTGGTGTGGGCCGAAGACATGTCGAGGCTCGAGCTTCTGGCCCCCGGCTCATCAGACTCCCGCTCGATCGGTCGCCCTAGCGGAGCGTCGGCCGTTTTCTCGCCCGTTTTCACCTCGACCCGCAGCCTTGTCTCGGTGGTTCAGGAGCCCGTGGCCGGGCTAACGACCGGCGAGGATGACGGGCTCAACAACCTGTGGCGTTTCGATCTCGCAGAGTCTCGGTGGCGGCAGCTGACCAGCTTCGACGTCCACGGAACACGATGGTCACTCATCCGCACACCGGTGGTCGCGCCGGACGGTTCGCTTCTGTTCGTTCGCGTGACGGGCGACGCACTCGAGACCCGGCCCCCCGCGTTCGAGCTCTGGCGCTTCGCCCGTGGGCGCGCCGCGAAGGTGGGACCGCTTCCCGGCGAGATGTACCTCGCCGGCTTCGAGGGGCGGACGCCCCTGTGGAACGCTTTCACCGACGATTGCGGAGGCGACTGGGGCCTCTTCCGAGGTACTGGCTCGTCCCTCCGAGCGGTCGGGTGCGGGGCCGTGATGGCCGATCCTGTCGTCGAAGCCGACCCGGATGTAGTGGCAGACGAAGCTCACGAAGCCGGCGACGCCGAGACCACGTTCGCAGCGCACGACGAGCCCGAGTCACCCAAACGCCTCGGCATACTGGTCGGAGATTTCAAGACCAAAACCGAGGCGCGCGCCGTCGCCGCCCGATCGACGCTCGGCGGGTCGACGATCGTGGATCACCAGACACAACCCCTCGCCCTCGCTCCTGGAGTTTGGGCCGTCGTGTGGCCTGTGGAAGCGAGCCGATCCGCCAAGGAAACCCTGACCGCCGTCCGCGACGCGCTGCCCGCCTTCCGCGAGCGCTCCTGGGTCGTCCCCCTCAAGTAGCGGGAACGGCTCCGCTGGGTTGTCTGCAAGCAGAGGGCTAGGTCGGATACATGAGACACAGGACTCCCGGTCAGAATGCCGCAGCAAGCAACTCGCGATCACGCGCGCTGTCATCGAAGCCACTCGGATGGAGTGCCGACCCTTCATCCGAGCGGGGCTCTGCCACATGGGTCCCCGACGAGCTCGGTGATGGCGGTGCGTTGATCTCGTGTTCGGAACGCGCCCCCGTCTCGGACACCAGCGCGAGGTCGAGTCGTAGTG
>JALZOM010000084.1 GCA_030913945.1 Actinomycetota bacterium | reverse complement strand
AGCCACGTCGTTCCCATTCCGTGCCTGTACATCCCGCAGATCGACCGAAACGTTTATAGGTGAGCCCGTGAGCGTCGGCGGCGATGTCCGAGGAGAGAAACGATCGTTCGCTTTGCTTCGACGTCGCTGTAGGAACAGTTTTCCGCTCGCCCTGACCCCAGCGGCCCATACGATATTGTCCGGGACAGATGCCGGTCGTGTCGAGGGAGGGCTTCCACCGGTGGCGCACCGACGTTTGATCCAGCGGATTCGGGGCCCTCGACCTAGCGGGAGGCGCCGGTTCCATGCACCCACAGTTCGGCTTCCTCCCGTTGATCCATGGTTCTCGACTCGAGGCAAGGTCATTTAAGAAGTTGATCCGGTGACGAAACCGACGATCTTGGCGGTGGACGACGATCCCGTTGTTTCACGAGCGATCACCCGGGACCTGCGCGCCCGGTACGGCGCCGACTACAGGATCATCCGGGCGACGTCTGGTGCCGAAGCCCTCGCCGTGGTGGCCGAACTGACCCTTCGCGACCGGTCGGTGGCGTTGGTCGCCTCCGATCAGCGGATGCCGGAGATGACGGGCACCGAGGTGCTCGAGGAGGTTCGCCGGCAGGCCCCCGATGCCAAGCTGCTGCTGCTCACGGCGTACGCCGACACCGATGTCGCGATCAAGGCGATAAACGACATCGGGCTCGACTACTACATGCTCAAACCGTGGGACCCGCCCGAACTGCGCTTGTATCCCGTGATCGACGACCTGTTGAGCGACTGGAGCCGGGAGCATCCCGACGACACCGCCGAGGTGCGGGTCGTCGGGCACCGCTGGTCGGACCGAACCCATGAGATCAAGACCTTCCTCGCGCGCAATCACGTGCCCTACCGCTGGCTCGACATCGAAAGGGACGAGGAGGCGCAGCAGTTACTCGAGCTGGCCCAGGCTCAGAGGGGCGATCTGCCGCTGGTGCTCGTGCCCGACGGCGCGACGCTCCGGACCCCGTCGACACTCGTACTGGCGGATGCGCTCGGCCTGCGGACCCGAGCCGAGCAGCCGTTGTACGACCTGTGCATCGTCGGGGGCGGTCCAGCGGGATTAGCCGCCGCCGTATACGCGGCATCCGAGGGATTACGGACCATCGTGGTGGAACGGGATGCACCGGGGGGCCAAGCAGCTCAAAGCGCGTCCATCGAGAACTACCTCGGGTTCCCGAAGGGCCTATCGGGGGCCGATCTCACCCACCGGGCGGTAGCTCAAGCCTCCCGCTTCGGCGCCGAGATGGTGCTCGCACGCGATGTGGTGGGATTCGAGACCCGGGGGCCCGTCAGGGCGGTGCGCTTCGAGGGTACGGGTGAGGTCGAGGCTCGCGCGTTGCTCATCGCGACAGGGGTGTCCTACCGACGACTGGATGCACCCGGGCTCGAGGAATTAGGGGCCCGCGGCGTGTACTACGGCGCAACCGCGAGCGAGGCGACCCATTGCCAGGGCGAGGATGTCTACGTCGTCGGCGCGGCCAACTCGGCCGGCCAGGCGGCTCTGAACCTCGCTCGCTACGCGAAGCGAGTGGTGATGGTGGTTCGGGGGAACCGGCTCGAGGACACCATGTCGCTGTACCTAGTGGAGCGGATCAACAGCGTGGAGAACATCGAAGTGCGGCTGCGCACCGAGGTGATAGCAGCTCGCGGCGATGATCACCTCGAGGCCCTCCAGTTGGCCGACCGAGCGGCGGGCACCGAGGAGGAGGTCGACACGAGTTGGCTCTTCGTGTTCATCGGTGCTTCGCCACGAACCGATTGGCTCGGCACCGACGTGGCACGCGACGACAAGGGCTTCGTCATCACCGGTCAGGACCTTGTGTCCTCCAAACAAGCGCCACGCTGGTCGTTGTCGCGCGCACCGTTCGCGCTCGAAACCAGCGTGCCCGGCGTATTCGCCGCCGGAGACGTGCGGCTCGATTCCATGAAGCGTGTCGCATCGGCCGTCGGTGAGGGCGCGATGTCGGTTTACCTGGTCCATCGCTACCTGGCGACCATCTGATGAGCATCGAAGACCTGCGCGCCATCGCCCTGTTCGACGGACTCAGCGACGTTCAGCTGCACGAGCTGATGACGGACGGTGATGAACTCCACTTCAACTTGGGTGAGGAGCTGTTCCATGAGGCTCACCAGGCAGACCACTGGTGGGTGCTGCTGGAGGGGAGCATCAGTCTGATACGCCTGGTCGGCCACGAGGAGACGGTGCTCGGCGCGATGAGCTCACCCGGCCAGTGGGCCGGTGGTTTCCAAGCTTGGGATCCCCACGGCATCTACCTGGCCACCGGTCGAGGCGCCGCGCCCGGCCGGGTCCTCCGGGTGCCGGCCGAGCGGCTGCGGGACCGGGCGGATGCGTGGTTTCCGTTCGGCGTTCACCTGATCAAGGGACTGGTCAACACGGTGCGGAACATCGAGTCGATGGCGCGCCAGCGCGAGGCACTCGTCGCACTCGGCACGCTCGCGGCCGGCCTGGCGCACGAGATGAACAATCCGGCCTCAGCGGCGACGCGCGCGGTCGACGCTCTGGAGGACACTTGCGAGGTTTTGCTCAGCTCACTCGGACGTCTGGCAGAAGGCCAGATCTCGGCAGCCCAGTTCATCGAGCTCGACAGGTTGCGTCGGGAGGGCAAAGCGGAGTCCGCGAGCATGGACCCGTTGGCCGTTGCCGACCGGGAAGATGCCTTGGCGGACTGGCTCGAGGGGCACGGCGTCGAGCGCAGCTGGCTTGTCGCGCCGCCCCTTGCCGCCGCCGGGCTCGACATCGAGTGGTGTGAGCGGGTAGCGGCCCTGCTCGGCGACGCCCCGCTCGAGGCGGGGCTGGAATGGGTTGCGAGCTCTCTTTCGACGGCAACCCTCCTGTCGGAGATGAAGGAGTCGACCCGGCGGATCTCGGATCTTGTCGCCGCGGTCAAGTCCTACTCTCAACTCGACCGCGCATCGATGCAACAGATGGACCTCGCCGAGGGGATCGAAAGCACCCTAGTGATGCTTGCCCACAAACTGCAGGATGGGATAACCGTCGTGCGCGACTACGGCAACGACGTACCCCGTATCGAGGCGATCGCGGGGGAACTGAACCAGGTGTGGACGAACCTGATCGACAACGCCATCGACGCGATGGGGGGGACGGGAACGCTACGGGTGTCAACCCGCGTCCACGAGAACGGCGTGGTCGTGGAGATCGGCGACACCGGTCCCGGGATGCCCAAGGAAGTGCAGGCTCGCGCTTTCGAACCCTTTTACACCACCAAGGACGTAGGAAAGGGTACGGGCCTGGGCCTCGATATCTCGCGGCGCATCATCGTCGACCGCCACGGCGGAGAGATCACGATCGAGTCGCGACCGGGCCAAACTTTGATCCGAGTACGCCTTCCGCTTCGCCCCCCGCCTGCGCCCTGACCCCTGACACCTCTTGTCAAGGATCTCTGTCACACCCTCCCTAGAGTCTGAAACAAGACATCGAACCGGCCCCCAGATCTCCTGAGCCTCACCGAGGAGAGGAAGAGAAGGAACACCTCTACCCAACTTGGTTGTGACATCGGATTGCCGACCTGGAGGCGCACGCGCACCGGGAAGCCAGGGCCAAACGATGACCCATGAACCTTTGCCGGGAAACTTCCCGTCAAGGGTCGGCGCGGTCCACAGGCGGTGAAGGCCCAACTACTGGTGGAAGCTCTCCCGAAAGGACGATCGAGTCGCCGCAACGCCGCCGTCGTTACCTTCGCTGACCGCTTGGGCGGAGTACGGATGTGGTCCAATACCGAGGTGGAGGAGCCTCGCGCGTTAACCGTTGCACAACCATGGGCGTGGGCGATCGTCCAGGGTTTCAAAGATGTGGAGAACAGGGCGTGGCGCACGTCACACCGAGGCCGTCTCTTGGTCCACGCCGGCAATAAGGTTGATCCCGACGGGTTCCTGGCCTTGTGGGAGATGGGCTTGTACCGCCGACTCCCCGAGACCCTGCCGCAAGGACGACTGGTCGGCAGCGTAGAGCTCGTGGACATCGTGTCCGGCTACCCGAGCAATTGGGCTGCCCGAGGCGCGTGGCACTGGCTATTTCGTCGAGCTAGAGAATTCCTTTCTCCAATCCCGTGCCGAGGTGGGCAAAAGCTGTTCATCCCTGATGTCAGCCACCGTGCTCTTGGGCAGGCGAACCGCCACGCCATAAGACACCGACAAAGAGGCGACTAGAAGCGGTGAGCGAGGAGGATCAGTTCCGGTCGTCATCTCCCGAGTCTCGGTCAGCCTCGGGGAGCGCAGGACGATCCATGTAAGCAAGCAAAGACCGAAGTTGCGATTCAGTCATCTGAATGTTGAGGTTGAGATTATCGACATGGACCGTCGCAGCGGGACGATGCTCGCTTGCTGCTACCGATCGCTCGAGAGAACGATTCCAGAGCATCTGGATGATGGTGACAACAAACATCACGAACCCACCGACGACGATGAAGAACCCGGCGAGGTAATACAGCGTCATGGCCGAGCTCCACAACCAGCCCACAATCCGGACCAGCCCATCGAGTAGACCTTCGATCATGTCGTCCCATCCAATGCGCGCTCGATGCTCATGGCTCCTCCATCGCGTGGCGTTCGCACCTTGCCGGGGCAGGTTGCGGCGGCGTCATAGGGCCAAGTCCCTCAACCGCTCTTGATGGCTGTACACAAGGATACAAGACTCTCTTCACGCTGGCTGTCAGGGGACCCATTAGAGTCGCGACATGAAGGGTGAGACGAAGGAGTTGACGCGCAAGCAGTACGACAAGGAGCTGCGCGACCTCCAAGAAGAGCTCGTGCGTATGGCCGAGTGGATACATCACAAGGGCCTCAAGGTGGTTGTCATCTTCGAGGGGCGCGACACGGCCGGCAAAGGGGGCACGATCAAGCGGATCATGGAGCCCCTCAATCCACGCTATTGCAAGGTTGCCGCGTTAGGCACACCTACCGATCGCGAGAAGACTGAATGGTATTTCCAGCGGTACATCGAACATCTCCCTGCTGCGGGAGAGATCGTTTTCTTCGATCGCTCCTGGTACAACCGGGCGGGGATCGAGCGCGTCATGGGCTTCTGTACGGACGAAGAGTACGAGGAGTTCATAAGGACATGCCCGCAGCTGGAGCGAGCTTTGATCCGCTCCGGAATCGTACTGATCAAATACTGGCTGTCGATAGACGACAAAGAGCAGGAGCGCCGGATCCAAGCTCGCATGAAAAGTGCCAAGACGCGCTGGAAGCTGAGCCCGATGGACGTCCAAGCCCGCGCCCATTGGGTGGACTACTCAGAGGCAAAGGATCAGATGTTTGCGTTCACGGATACGAAGGAGTCTCCCTGGCTCGTCGTCGACGCGACGAACAAGCGCTCGGCCAGACTCAATGTGATCGCGCACCTCTTGAGCATGATTCCGTACGGATCGATCCCTAAGTCGAAGATCAAACTTCCACCGCGGCAGAAGCGTGCCTATGTCAGGCCGCCTAAGAGCGAGCAGACGATGGTGCCGACTCGTTACCGGGTGCTCTAGACGCTAGCGTCCTCCTCGAGAGCGCGAACACAACCCAACCACCACCTCCGCCTGGCGACGACATCGGACTCATTCATCCGATTCCTACCGACAAGGGCGATCACAAGGACGGACAACACCAGCGGTCGCACCGATGCCTGGCTCGGCGCCTGCTCAGCCCTCGAGTTCGTCCCTGAGGGCGCCCAGCACCTCCAACTCGATCCGGTCCTTCGGCCGCCCGGATGCTTCCTTCATCCGCATGAGGTCATCGAGCGACGCCACCTTCAGCGGAAGTCCTTCGACTTCGAGCGTGATCGCGTTGGCGGCGAGCTCCCGGTACCCGCCTGTTCCAGCCGGCTCGCCCAGCACGTCCAGAGCTCCGCGCGACGTCATCAACGTCAGGTTCGTGCTCCGTTCGAGGGTCTTGACATCGAGCGTGAAAGGAACGACCTCGTTGACCGACCGAAGTTGCGCGTCCATCGCTCGTAGGGCTCCGGCGAGGCGGTCGAGATTGTGCGTGTCTCGGGCGCAGCAGATGTCGACATCGATCGTCACCGTTGGCGAACCGTGGAGTCGCGCTGCCAATCCACCGATAAGCACGAACTGCACCTCCCGACGGATCAGAACTTCGAGGACGCCGAAGAAATCGGTTCCCGTCACCGGGCTGAGCGAAGCAAGCGGGCGAGATTGTTGGCTTCGACGGAGGCCGCCCTCAATCGTTCCGTGGGTGACAGACGCAACATCTCCCTGATCAGAGAGCGGTCCACTCCGATCCCACGGGCGGGTCTAGCCTCAAGCGTTTCCCCACAGAATCGAAGGAGCCTATCGAGCGAGTCGATGCGGGGCGTGACGCTTCCGGACTCGATCCGAGCGATCGCGGACTGGGGAACGCCCGAACTCGCGGCGAGCTGCCGTTGGGTGAGTCCCCTCCGCCGCCGTGCCAAGCGCAGAGTTCCGCCGGAGTCCATAGCCGAATGATAACATATCTGCTATCACGCCATTAAGAGACCGATCAGACCCCATGGTTGATGTGAAGCCGACGCTTGAGCTAAGGCATCGGATCCGTCGATTCAGAGCCACACGCCGAGACGAACGTCGATCACTCGCAGGCGGTCCGGGGACCGGTGCCCGCTCCTTGAAGACAGGTGTCTCTGCCGGCCCCCCCGTTGAGAGAGTCGTTCCCGGCTCCGCCCGAGAGCTTGTCGGCTCCGGCGAGGCCGAAGAGCTTGTCCCCCGCTCCACCGCCGAACAGCTCGTTGCCGCCACCGTCGCCGGTGAGCTTGTCCGCGAACGACGATCCGAACAGGTCCTCCACGTTCTTCAGCTTGTCCCCGCCGGCCCCCGACGCCAGTCCGGTATCGAGGTTCGCATCCACCGCCCCCGCGGACGACGCGAACGTGGCCAGATCGTCACCGATGCCTCCGAAGATGACATCAGCAGCTCCACCACCGTCGAGGATGTCGGCGTCACTTCCGCCGTAAAGGATGTCCTTTCCTCCCCGGCCGTTGATCGTGTCGTTCCCGCCGAGCCCGCACACGACGTTGTTGCCTGAGGTGCCGTTGATCGGCTCCGCCAGGGGCGTGCCGACGATCGTGCAACTCGTTCCCTTGATGACTGTGTCGTAGATCGTCATCGAACCGGGCTGGAAGTCATACGCATCGTCGGTGGTGACATTGGCCCGCTCGTGGAAGACACCCGCCTGCGTTCCAACGGCATCGATCTCGATTACCAGTGTCTGCAACGGCTCGAGCGTTCCGACATCGCATGTCACGAGGCCCGGCTCAATCCCACAGGTGCCTTGTGGCGTTGAGGTCGAGAGGGCCAGGACGCCCGGGGGGAGGGGAAACGTGACGACGGATCCGGGCGCCACGGCCGTCCCCGAGTTGACTACTTGAACCGAGTAGGTGAAGTCGTCTCCAACCTGCGCGGTAAGACCCGTATCGTTCTCGTCGCCAAAGAGACGGAGCCGGGCAC